>DTXA01000217.1 GCA_012962735.1 Candidatus Latescibacterota bacterium | reverse complement strand
GCGACGTGGAGGAACCCGATGGGCAGATATTCCTTAAGCCGGAGATAACCGAGAGGCTTCCTGTGAGCGTCCCGGGACCCAAGATAGACGAGGCAGAGTGCGTCTTCTGCGGAAAATGTGCCGAATCCTGCGCCTTCAACGCCATAGTAGTGGCCAAGCCTACGAGGAAGACGTTGGTTTTCCCCGAGCTTTGCCATGGCTGCGGGGTGTGTTCGTACGTGTGCCCCGTCGGGTGCATAGAGGAAATCCCCAGGGAGATAGGGACGGTGGAGAAGGGGCAGGCGGGAGATGTGGCTTTCGTACAGGGGATTTTAAATCCCGGAGAGCCGATGCCGACACCCTTAGTGCGGGAGGTCAAGCGCCACATAGACCCAAATCGATTGGCGATCGTTGATGCCTCTCCGGGGACCTCCTGTCCGGTGGTCGAAGCCGTCCGGGGTACCGACTTCTGCCTTCTCGTGACCGAGCCGACCCCTTTCGGCCTTAACGACCTGAAACTCGCAGTGGAGATGGCCAGGGAGATAGGCGTGCCGATCGGGGTGGTGATAAACAGGGCGGACCTCGGAGATGGAAAGGTTGAGGAGTACTGCGAGGAGGAGGGTATACCGGTGCTGATGCGGATACCCTTCGACAGGAGGATAGCGGAGGCGTATTCCCAGGGGATTCCCTTGGTGGAAGCTTTTCCAGAGTACAGGGAGGCCTTCGGGCAGGTCATGGAAGAGATATATGTCCGTCATAGAAAGACCCTCTCTTCGGTCTAATCCATTTAAGAGGGGTCCCAAAAATATCGAAGCGGAGAACTTTTTGGAGCATATAGATACGGAGGACGATATGCGCATAGGGTTCGCGGTAGATGAGAACAAAGGGATAAGGAGCAGGGTGTGGAAGTGATAGTGACGGGGGGGATGGGGCCCAGGGCCGTGGAGGCCTTCCGGGAACTCGGGATAAAAGTATTCACTGGTACATACTGTACGGTAAAGGAGGCGCTGGAGGTATATCTGAAGGGGGAGCTAAAGGGCGGAGAACCCTGCAAGGGGCACGACGAGTTAAAGGTCCTGAGGGACCGAGCCGATGCGCTTCAAAGACAGTTAGACGCCCTTTTGCGGCATATAGCGGAGCTGGAGGGCAGATGAAGGAGCTCGTAGTCATCAGTGGAAAGGGTGGGACTGGGAAGACCACATTCGCCGCATCCTTCGCAGCACTCGCCGAACGAAAGGTCCTGGCCGACTGCGACGTGGATGCTGCCGACCTGCACCTGCTTTTACATCCCGATGTCCTGAGGGAGGAGTCCTTCCCGGGAAGGGCGGTCGCACGCATCGTGCCCGAGAGGTGCACCCAGTGCGGGTTTTGCGTAAAGGCGTGCAGGTTCGAGGCTATCGTCGAGACCCAGGACGGCATCTGCGTCGATCCGGTTGCGTGCGAGGGATGCGGACTCTGTAAGTTCGTCTGTCCGGAGGGGGCTGTGGAGATGGAGGAGGCCACGGCCGGGAAGTGGTTCCTGTCCGATACCCCCCACGGCCCCATGGTCCATGCAAAGTTGGGGGTGGCGCAGGAGAACTCCGGAAAGCTCGTTACTATGGTGCGACAACAGGCCAGGCTCTTGGCCGAGGAGCAGGGACTGGAGCTCGCGCTCGTGGACGGCCCCCCCGGGATCGGATGTCCGATGATATCGGCGATAACCGGGGCGGATATGGCTCTGGTGGTGACGGAACCTACGCTCTCGGGGGCCTACGATATGGGACGGGCTCTGGACGTGGCGAAGCACTTTGGCGTGAGGGCGGTCGTGGCCGTGAACAAGGCCGACATCAACCCCGAGAACACAGAATCCATCCGTCGCGACTGTTCGGAACAGGGGGTGGAAGTTGTGGGGGAAGTGCCGTTCGATCGGAAGGTAGTGGAAGCTCTCGTGGACGGGCGGATCGCGGTGGATGGAGGAAAAAGTCCTGCTGCTAAGGAGATCATAAGGATATGGGAAAGGATAAAAGAGAGCCTGGAGATCTGAGGCATCGGATATTGGAGCGGCTCAATGGAATACAGGACCCTGAACTTAAGACAGATGTGCTCAGCCTCGGGCTCATAAGGGGTCTTTCCGTGAACGAAGTTCCTGAGAGGCACGGGATGACCTGTGCTATATAGGACATAAAAAGAGTGGCTCATCGCCGCCCCAATTCAAGTCCCATCAGTTATGTAATACGTAATTTATCCTCGAAAATGCGAAGGTGCAGGACGAGGCCCAGATGCTCGCCGAGGAGAGGCTACTGGACATCCTCCTCCCCCCACCCAAAAGGCACAGGGGGAAGGACCAGGACGGGAATTACCGAACTCATTGCAAAAATCTCCATAGGATGAGTAAGCAAAAAGGACCAAGGCTTTGAATGT
>DTXA01000216.1 GCA_012962735.1 Candidatus Latescibacterota bacterium | reverse complement strand
GTCGCAGGTTCAAGTCCTGCACCACCCACCAAGTTCCTATTTAATCATCCCTTCCGTATTTTTTAATTCGTTTTGTAACCGCCTGACCTCGCTCGCCGGCCTGATCACCATTGAGGATAGGACCGTGAGGGCTTGGCGATGGAAGAGGCAAACGATGGTGGTAATCTCCATGACACCTATTCCTGATTAGATCATATATAATCAGGAGAGGGTCGAGCACGCATCTCGATCCACAAGCTTTACCTCTTACCCATAGGATCTAGAGGCTGCTCAGCCCCCTGTCCTCTGTCCACTCTAACACAGCTCACTCCCCCGAAGGCAAAGTTGTGGCGCAGATGGCACCGACTAAGAACGAGAACGGCCACGGATTTGGCCTCCAGGGACAGTGAGGGCTACAATGAGCTAGGAGGTGGATCGTGTGCAAGTCAATCCTGATTGTGGTGTTAATGATGATTACGGTGCTGACATTCGGCTACATGGTCTATGCTGATGCTGACGGCTACACCATGACCGAGGAGGACCTCGCTGAGGTGTTGGCTGAAGGCAGGGGGCGCTGGGATGAGGCGCTCACCGCCCTCAGCAGCGCTTTGAACCACTACGACCTTTGGGACGAGGCGGAGAGGCTCTGGACGATCACCGAGCGGTCCGTGCGCAAGCTAGCCGGTCAGACCTTCCCCTCCCGGCAGGAGGCGTTCCGCAAGGCTCATTATTTGACGGACGGATTGATCGCCTCGGGCATCTCCATCTTGGAAGAGCTGATCAGGAGGGAGCGGGCAAGCTGGAGGCCGTTGTTCTTCCGCAGGGATCTTCCGCGGGAGAAGACCGAACTCCTCCCGCCTCCTGTCCCATAGCTTCCCCTGAGTTGCCCGGGGCGGGGAGCCGTCAGCCCTACCCCGCCGGATGTCGTTTGAGATCTTTTCCGAGCCGGGATAGAATCGGCAACGGAACAGGGTGTGATCTGGAAGTAGGCGGACCGGGCTTCCGCCCTGGGAAGGAGATAGATGGAGATGGAAAGAAGGATCGGGGAGATCGAGTTTGGGGGTGAGGAACTCCCCAGGCTGGAGGAGCCCCATGCCCTGGCGATCATCAAGCCTTGGATCGACGTAAACAACGTGGGCAGCCTCGTCCTCTCCCATCTTGAGGCCCTCTTTGGGGCCCAGGAGCTGGGCCGGCTGGCCAAGCCGGGTGACTTCTTCGATTTCACCCGCTACCGTCCCACGATCTACTTCGAGGAGGGGGTCCGCCGGGTGCGGCTCCCCAACATCGAGATCCGCTATGCCAAGCGAGAAGGAGGAAACGATTTCCTCTTCCTCCACCTCCTCGAGCCCCATATGCAGGGGGAGGCCTTCGTAAGCGCGATTCTGGAGCTCTTGCAGGAGCTGGGGGTGAGGAGATACTCCGTCCTGGGGAGCATGTATGATGCGGTCCCCCACACGAAACCTCTCTTGGTGACCGGTGGGGCGCTGGGCGCGGAGGCCGGGGAGGCGCTGGATAGGGCCGGGGTCCAGCCGAGCGACTATCAGGGGCCGACGACGATCGCCTTCTTCATCAACCAGCAGGCTCCGGAGCTGGGGATCGAGAGCATGTGGTTCATCGTCTCCCTGCCCCACTACGTCCAGGTGGAGGAGGACCATATGGGGGCGCTCCGCCTGCTGGAAGTGCTCTCCTCCCTCTATGGGCTCCTCATCCCCGAGGAGGAGATCGCCAGGGCCGAGGAGCAACGTCAGAACCTCGATCGGATCCTGGAGGCGAAGCCGGAGCTGAAAACTGTAATTGCCAAGCTGGAGGAGTTCTACGAGGAGCGGGTCAAAGGGCAGAGGGGTCTTCGATTATCGCCCGAGGTGGAGCGGTTCCTCCGCGAGATCAGCAAGGACCTCGGGAGGGAGTAAGAGAATTGCAGACACCTTGACGACTACGGGGAGAGCTTGAGATCTCGGTCGGAAGAGTGCTCAGTCGGGTCCTTGGACAGCCTCCTTCAATCCCTCGATCCGGTCCGTCCGTTCCCATCTCGGGTCGAGATCGGTCCGGCCGAAGTGGCCGTAGGCGGAGAAGTCCTTGTAGATCGGTCGGCGTAGCTTGAGCCGATCGATGATCGCTGCGGGGCGGCAGTCGAAGACCCCCCTGATCGCCGCCTCCAGCCGCTCGTCGGGGACCACCCCGGTGTCGAAGGTGTTCAGCGTCACGGCGATCGGGTGGACCTCGCCGATGGCGTAGACGATCTGAACCTCGCACTCCACGGCCAGTCCTGCAGCGACCACGTTCTTGGCGATGTAGCGGGCCATATAAGAGCCGGAGCGGTCGACCTTC
>DTXA01000215.1 GCA_012962735.1 Candidatus Latescibacterota bacterium | reverse complement strand
GGGAAGAGGAGCGACCTTGAGATCGCCTCCTTCAGGGTGATCTTCACCGTATACTTATCGACGGCTGCGAAGGTCATCCCCTCATATTCGCCAGCATAAGCCGACCTTGCAGGATCGGCCGCCTTCCTTAACGAATAGACGACATCCTCTGAGGTCAGCTCATACGCTGGATTCCCATTCCAAGGATGACACATCACTCCCTTACGGAGGTGGAAGGTCCAGACCTTCCCGTCCGGGGAGACCTCCCAGCTCTCCGCCAGATCCGGCTCGAAGATCCTGATATCCCCCGGCTTATACCGGACCAGCCCGTTGAAGACCATATCGACGACCGCGCGGTCCATCGTCGCCGCGGCGAAGTGGGGGTCCAGGGTCTTCAGATCGGCGGCGTCGAAGGCAATCCTCAAAACCGGCTCCTCTTGGGACTGGCCCAGTGGGACCAGCGCCGCCCCGATCAATAGAACTAACACCAAACCCGCCTTCCAGAGACTGTTCGGAGAAGTCCTATACATCGCTTACCTCCTCTCTCCTTGTTGGATAGAATTATTTGGAAATGCTCCCTCGCCCATCACCTCCTTTGCCGCAAAGTTGATCATAATCGCTCTCTCCCGACCGGTCAAGAGGAGAGATGAGGGGAAGAGGAGAGGATATCCTTGGCAAGGGTGGATCTGATCCATGCCCAGTCTCAGTAGATCATGATGGGATGAGGCCGGGGGCGCGATTAACAGAGGAGTATGAGCAACTCATATTGCCTCCGGAGGGAATTACTCAAGGAGGTCAGGGTATGAGTGCTCAACGCCCCACGAAGAAGATAGCACAACCGGCTACGCCGGGCAAGAACATGAAGCCTGATCTAAGTAGATTGACACAAGTTCTTCGACAATTAAATCGATAATTCGTGATCCGGAGTCCCCCGCTGATAGAATAGAAGATGGTCCCTTTCGTTAAGGAGAGGAGAGGAGCGCCCCTTCTCCCTCTCCTGGCTCAGGTCGATCTCAAGGATGTGTTGGACTGGGACTGGACAAGGGGACGCTGGGGACGGAGCTGTGGGACTGGATGAG
>DTXA01000214.1 GCA_012962735.1 Candidatus Latescibacterota bacterium | reverse complement strand
CCCTCACCTTCTCCGGGTCCTTGAGCCCGGGAGCCTTTTCCACCCCGCTGCTCACGTCCACCCCGAAGGGCCGCACCCTCCTTACTGCCTCAGCTACGTTCTCCGGGGAGAGTCCACCTGCGAGGATCACCGGGCCGTACTCCTTGGCCCTTAAGGCTACGTCCCAATCCGCAACCTGCCCAGTACCGCCGGGAAGCTCGGGATGGTACGCGTCCAAAAGATAGCCGCTCGCCCTGTATAGGACAAGCCTTGAAGGGTCGAACCCTTTCCCCGTCCTGAAGGCCTTTATGACCTTTATGTTCCACCCGGTGCAGTACCCGGGAGGCTCTTCCCCGTGGAACTGGAGGGCCGAAAGCCCCACGAATTTCGCTATCTCCTTAACCTCCTTCCTCGGCGCGTCCACGAACACCCCGACCACGTCCACAAAGGGAGGAAGGACACGGGCTATCTCCCTTGCCCTCTGAGGGGATACGTACCTCGGACTCTCTTTATAGAAGACCAGTCCTACGGCATCGGCACCCGCCTCAGCGGCCACGACCGCATCCTCCGGAGTGGTTATCCCGCATATCTTAACCCTTACCCGCATTTAGCACCTCCTTCCAACCCCTGAGGAGTGCCTCCGGGGCATCGGAACGCATGAGGGCCGTCCCGACCAGGACAGCATCTATTCCGGCGTCCTGAAGGCGCAGGAGGTCCTCGGTGGACGAGATCCCGCTTTCCGCCACCACGAGCCTGCCTCCTGGCACGAGCCTGGCGAGACGAAGGGAGATCTTCACGTCCACCGAGAAGGTCCTCAGGTCCCTGTTGTTGATGCCGATGATGCCAGCACCTGCTTCCAAGGCCCTCTCCAGTTCCTCCTCTGCGTGCACTTCTACAAGGGCCTCCATGCCGAGCCTGCAGGCTATGCCGATGTACTCCTCCAGTTCGGACCGGGAAAGCAGGGATACGATGAGCAGGATCGCATCTGCTCCTGCTGCCCTGGCGGAGTAGATCTGGTATGGATGCACCACGAAGTCCTTGCACAGCACCGGAAGTTCGCAGGCCTCGTGGGCCATCCTTACGTCCTCCAAGCTCCCCCCGAAGTACCTCCCCTCCGCGAGCACCGAGAGCGCATCCGCTCCGCCTTCTTGGTACCTCCTGGCCCGGTCTGCCGGGTCGGCATCGGACGAGAGCTCACCTGCAGACGGCGCCCTCCTCTTGAACTCGGCTATCACGGCGAGCCCCTCTCCCCTCAGGGCAGCCCCGAAGTCCCTAAGAGGCCGGGCGCTTTGGGCATCCGAGATCGCGTCATCCATCCCTCGCTCCTGCAGGGCCCTTCGGACGTCCTCCCTACGAGCCCGGGCGATCTCCTCCAATATCGTCATCCCCACCCCCT
>DTXA01000213.1 GCA_012962735.1 Candidatus Latescibacterota bacterium | reverse complement strand
TTTCCAAGATTTTACATATAGCCAACGGTACCTTCTCCAAGATGTCTCCGGCCACCATCCCATAGATCCCCTTCTCGTCCTTCGCCAGGTCCCCGGCCAGACCGTGCAGGTAGGCACCCACCCAGGCAGCGTCCTCGGGGGAGAGGCCCTGGCCGATCAGGCTGGCGATGACCCCCGTGAGGACGTCCCCGGCACCCCCTGTGGCCATGCCCTCGTTGCCGGTAGGGTTGACGTACGCCCTGCCGTCCGGCGTGGCCGTCACGGTGGGGGCGCCCTTGAGCACGACTACCGAGCGAAACCTGGAGGCCGCATCCCTCGCAAAGGAGAGGGGATCGGAGGTGATGTCGGGTGCGGGGACGCCGATGAGCCGGGAAAGCTCCCCCGGGTGTGGGGTGAGCACGAGGGGGGTTTCCCCCTCCAATAGGGGGGAAGGGTCCTTGGAGAGGGCGTTCAGGGTGTCCGCGTCTAAGACCGCCGGCTTCTCGAGTCTCCGCACCACCCGGGCCACCAGCTCCACGGTCTCCCTGTGCGTCCCCAAACCCGGCCCCATAGCGAGCACGTCAGTTTCATCCATCAGCCTGTACACCTCCCCGGCTGCTCTGAGTGCTAGGCATCTGCGGTTCCGTACCTCTGGGAGGGGTCGGGTTATGACTTCAGTAAGCTTTACCTCGAGGATATCGTTCAGGCTCTTGGGGACCCCGAGGTACACCAGCCCGGAGCCGGCCCTGAGGGCTGCCATGGCGGTCAAAGCCGCGGCTCCTGTGAACCCCACCGAGCCAGCAACCACGGCCACCTTGCCGCACGTGCCCTTGTGGGCAGTGGGGGGGCGGCGGGGGAGCTTCCGGAAGACCTCATTCTCGGTCGGCCACTCCGCCACCCCTTGGACAGCCCCTAAGGCCTCCTCCGGGAAACCGATGCCCACCACCTCGAGAACACCGCAGTGCGCCTTGCCCGGATGAAAGGCCTGTCCTAGCTTGGGAAGACCGAAGGTGACGGTGCGGGCCGCCTTCACAGCCGAACCGTGTACCCTCCCGGTGTCCGCCTCCACGCCCGAGGGGAGATCGACGGCCAACACAGGCCTTCCAGAGGCGTTTATGTGGGATATGACCTCGGCGGGGAGGCCCTCGACCTTTCCCCTGAACCCGGTACCGAAGATTGCGTCCACCACGAGGTCCGCCCCGGAAAGGGCGCGTTCCAGGGGCATAAGGTCGTCCGGCCCCCTTATCTCCTCTATAGGGACCCCGGACTGGATGGCCCTCTGAAGGTTCACCCAGGCATCTCCCCGGACCTTCTCCCTCTCGCCGACGAGGAAGGCTGAGACCGAGGCCCCCTCTCCGGTCAGGAGCCTAGCGACCACGAACCCGTCCCCACCGTTGTTCCCCCTGCCGCAGACCACCACCACCCTCCTCCCACCAGCCCCTCCCAGCATCTCCACAGCTGCCCGGAAGACAGCCTTTCCAGCGTTCTCCATCAGGTCCAACCCGGGGACTTTTAGTTCCTCTATGGCCTTGCGGTCCAATGCTGCCATCTGGGTTCCGGTTACGAGCTTCACCCCAAAAACTCCCTTGACTATATCCGGGAAATTTAGTATTTTTAGGAAAGTGGCGCTCTAGCTCAGATGGTAGAGCACCGGACTGAAAATCCGGGTGTGCCCGGTTCGATTCCGGGGGGCGCCACCATTTTTTATACCTC
>DTXA01000212.1 GCA_012962735.1 Candidatus Latescibacterota bacterium | reverse complement strand
TGGCCGTGGACTGGTCCGCCCTGATGGCTAAAAAGGACGATCTCGTCCAGTATCTCAGGATGGGGACCGAGGCCCTGCTTCGGTCCAACGGTGTGGAGTGGGTGCACGCCAGTGCGACACTGGATGGGCCTCATCGGATCCGGGCACAAGGGAGGGAATATCAGGTGCGGCGCGTGGTGCTGGCAACCGGCTCCCGCTGGGCGCCACCCGCTATCGAGGGGATTGAACCCGAGGAGATCCTTACCAGCGATCACATACTGGAGATGACGGAGATGCCCACACGCGCGGCCGTCCTGGGAAGCGGCCCGGTGGAGCTGGAGATGGCCCAATACCTCCTCTTTATGGGATGCCGGGTCACCCTTCTGGAGGAGGGTGGGCGGATTCTCCAGGAGGAGGACCGAGAGGTGGCCCGAAGGCTGGCTGGAGCCCTCAAGGAGCAGGGAATGGAAGTCCTCACACGGGTCCGGGTGATGGAAGTCCGTAAGAGCGAAGACGGGTTGGAGGTCCACCTGGAAAGCCCAGGAGGGTCGATCCAGCGCAAGGTGGACCGGATCTTCCATGCCCGAAGGGCTCCACAGCTCTACGGACTTGACCTGCGCGGGCTCAAGGTGACGGAGCCGAACCGGGGAATCCCTGTGGACGAGCAGCTCCAGACGCCCATGGAGGGGGTCTTCGCAGTGGGCGACGCCACGGGGGGTGCCATGTACTCCCATCGGGCTTCGGCCATGGGCCTTCGAGCCGCTGAAAACGCCCTGGGAGGGAACCGCACCCTGGACGAATCCAAGATCCCCAGGGTCTACTTCACTTGGCCCGAGGTGGCTTCGGTGGGCCTTAATGAACGGCAGGCCAAGCAAAAGGGATACCGTCTCCGTGTCGCCACCATCCCCTACAGCATCAACGCCAAGGCCATGATGCAACTGGAGACCGATGGGGCCGTCAAGGTGGTAGCCGATGAGCAGTACGGAGAGCTTCTAGGGGTGCATATCGTGGGCCCCTATGCCACCGAGCTCATCTCCGAGGCGGTGCTGGCCATGGAGTTGGAGGCCACGGTGGAGGAGCTGGCCGAGGCCATCCGGCTCCACCCCACCCTGTCCGAATCTCAGGTGGAGGCGGCCAGAGAGGCCTTGGGAAGGGGGATCTATGTCTTTCGATAACCCTCTTAGAGAGGCCTTGTCACTGAAAGAGGGGCCCGTGCACACCCTCTAACCGTGACGTATCTGGGCTATGATGGAGGAGAATAACCCATGGAACTTGCACCCTCGTCAGAAGAACCGCTAAACCTTTATCGGACCATGTGGAGGATCCGGGCCTTCGAGACCAAAGTGGGGGAGTTGTTCGCCTCCAACCGGATCCCCGGTTTCGTCCACCTGAGCATCGGCCAAGAGGCTATCCCCACGGGGGTCAGCTCGGTGCTGGGTCCCGAGGACTATATCACCAGCACCCATCGCGGCCACGGACACATGCTGGCCAAAGGGGCCGACCCTCGCAGGATGATGGCTGAACTCTTCGGAAAGTCCACCGGCTACTGCAAGGGTAAGGGAGGCTCCATGCACATAGCGGACTTCGGCCTGGGCGTGCTGGGCGCCAACGGAGTGGTGGCCGGCGGATTTCCCATAGCCGTAGGCGCAGGGCTGTCCTGCAAACTGAGGGGGACCCGACAGGTGGTAGTCTGTTACTTCGGCGACGGGGCATCCAACCGGGGACCCTTT
Organism: Candidatus Latescibacterota bacterium; assembly: GCA_012962735.1. Lineage (GTDB taxonomy): Bacteria > Latescibacterota > 4484-107 > B68-G9 > B68-G9 > B68-G9. The sequence goes on along the minus strand of DTXA01000212.1, from coordinate 88 downwards.
CACGAGGCGCTCAACATGGCCTCCATTTGGAAGCTCCCGATCATCTTCGTCTGCGAGAACAACCGATTCGCCTCCACCGCGCCCGTGG
>DTXA01000211.1 GCA_012962735.1 Candidatus Latescibacterota bacterium | reverse complement strand
TCGAGATGCGCGAGGAGATCCGACGCATCCACGAGCGTGTGGGCCGAACCATGATATACGTGACCCACGACCAGAAGGAAGCCCTGTCCATGGCAGACCGGCTGGCCGTCCTCGACTCCGGCCGCATATGGCAGGTGGGCTCCCCGAGGCAGGTATACGCCCGGCCGGAGAACAGAAAGGTCGCGGAGTTCATAGGGGAGGCAAACTTCATTGCGGGAAAAGTGGTACGGTTTGGGGAAAGGGTGGAAGTGGAGACCGATGTCGGGCTCCTGCGCTCCTCCGCATTCCCGAAAGGACTTCCGATGGGTCGGGAGGTACAGGTTATGGTCCGACCCGAGGCCCTGAGGATAGGGGGAAGAGGGGGGAACCGGTTGGAGGGAGCTGTGGAGCGGGTGATGTACTTAGGGGACGTGGAGCAGTACTTCGTACGCCTGAGGGACGGAGTTTTGTGGAAGGCGGTGGAGGCGCACCCCAAGGGACGCCTGGCGGATGTTGGGGAACAGGTTGTGCTCTCGTGCGACCCCGAGGACCTCATCGTGCTGACGGAGTAAAGGGATCGACCCGTGTAGTGGGCGTCATCGGCCATCCGGTGGCCCACTCGGCCTCCCCCCAGATGCACAACGAGGCGTTCCGGGCCTTAGGTATGGATTGGATATACGTGGCCTTCGATGTTCGGCCCGGAGATGTGAAAAGGGCGTTGGAGGGAATAAGGGCTCTGGGGGTGAGGGGCGTAAACGTGACCGTGCCCCACAAGGGGGAGGCGTTCACATCGGTGGACGAACGCACCCCCGAGGCCATGGCCACCGGGGCGGTTAACACTGTCGTGGTGGAGGAGGGGAGGTTGGTAGGGCACAACACCGACGTATACGGGTTCAGGGAGGCCCTGAGAAGGGCCGGGCTGGACCACCTCCCTGAAAAGGCCGTGCTTTTAGGTGCTGGGGGAGCGGCCCGCGCGGTCGCCTATGCCTTAGGCACTGCCGAAGGGGTGAGGGAGGTGGTGGTGCTCAACCGGACCTGGGAACGGGCCGAGCGACTTGCGGACGAGATGGGGGAGCGTACGGGGCGGAGGTTCCTTCCCGGGCCCCTGACCGAGGACGCTGTGAGGGAGGCGTTGGAAGGTGCCGGGCTTTTAGTCAACGCCACATCCGTCGGGATGCACCCCGAGGTGGACGCCTCGCCTCTCCCTTCCCCATATGCCCTCGGGCCCGGATTGGTGGTGTACGACCTGATCTACATCCCCCCCCGGACGAAGCTGATGCAGCAGGCCGATGAGAGGGGGGCCAGGGCCGTGGGGGGACTAGATATGCTCGTGTATCAAGGGGCTAGGGCCTTCAAGCTCTGGACCGGTATGAATCCGCCGGTGGATGTGATGAGAAGGGCACTGGAGGAGGCCCTAAAGGCAGGTCATTGAGTTATTGTGTTATCAGGTAATATATTCCGAACAAACCGAAGTACATATGCGGCCCACCCACATAGAAATCGACCTGTCCGCCATCCGACACAACTTAGACGAGGTCCGCCAGGCGGTGGGGCCTGAACGTAAGATCTTGGCCCCTGTAAAGGCCAATGCTTATGGGCACGGTATGCTCCCCGTGGCCCGGGCGGCCTTAGAGGCGGGGGCATCCATGTTGGGGGTTGCGTACCTGGACGAGGGGATAGCCCTACGCCAGGCGGGTATAGCAGCACCTGTGCTCATCTTCGGGAGCGAGCTGCCGGAGGGCGCCCCCGAGATCGTGCGTTGGGGCCTCACCGCCACCCTTTGTACCTACGAGCTGGCCCGTGCGCTCTCGGAGGCTGCGATGCGCCTCCGGCGGAACGCCGTGGTCCACATCAAGGTGGATACCGGTATGGGACGGATAGGGCTCAAGGTGGAGGAGATCCGGTCCTTCCTGCAGCGCATCTCCGAACTCCCCGGGGTCGTGGTAGAGGGGATATACACCCACTTCGCCACCGCTGACGGCACAGGCGACGGGGAGTTCGTGCTGGCGCAGATGGAGCACTTCCGCAGAGTGGTGGGGCAGCTGCGCAGGGAGGGGTTAAACCTGCCCGTGGCCCATGCGGCCAACAGCGCCGCGGTCCTCAGGTATCCTTCGGCCCACTTAGACATGGTGCGGCCCGGGATTATGATCTACGGCC
>DTXA01000210.1 GCA_012962735.1 Candidatus Latescibacterota bacterium | reverse complement strand
TGTCCCAAGCGGTCGTACTGCCGGCGTCTTTCCGGGTCGCTGAGAACCTGATAGGCCTCGCTGATTTCCTTGAACTTCTCCTCCGCCTTCTTGTCCCCAGGATTAACATCCGGATGGTACTTGCGCGCCAAGCGCCGATATGCCTGCTTTATCTCCTTCGGCGTCGCTTCCCGCGAGACCCCCAATACCTCATAATAGTCCTTCACTTTCCCCGCCATCACTTACCACCCTTCTGAGGACTGAATCGTGAGTGCTGAATCCTCCACCCCTCTGTCCTCAGTACTGGATTGAAGGAGGGAGCGGAAGCCCCTGACCCAAAGAGCCCCCTCCTCCCTTGTCCTATGCCTTACTCCTGGTCCTGAGCCTCAAACTCCGCGTCAATTACCTCTCCTTCTCCCTCCTTTTCCTCTGCTCCTTCCCTCTCTGCCTCCCGAGACCTTTCTGACCCCGGGCGCTGGTAGAGCAACTCCGACAGTTTGTAAGTGGCCTCCTGCAACTCCTCCATCCGGGCCTTTATGGCCTCTATTTCTCCTTCCTTCAAGGCCTCCCGCAAGGCCCGCACCTTCTCCTCCACTTCCTCTCGCTCTCTCGCCGGCATCTTCTCCCCTTGCTCCCGCAGCAGCCGCTCCACCTGATAGGCCAGGCTGTCCGCCCGATTGCGCAACTCCGCTTCTTCCCGAAACTTCCGGTCTTCCTCAGCGTACTTCTCGGCTTCCTGCACCATTCGCTCCACTTCCTCCGGGGTTAAGGCCCCGGTGTTCGTTATCGTGATGTGCTGTTCCTTCCCCGTCCCTTTGTCCTGGGCCGAGACGTTCACTATCCCATTGGCGTCAATGTCGAAGATTACCTCTATCTGAGGCACCCCGCGCGGCGCCGGCGGAATTCCATCCAAGCGGAACGTTCCCAGAAGTTTGTTGTCAGAAGCGCGGGGTCGCTCTCCTTGATAGACTTGGATGTCCACAGCCGTCTGGCCATCTTCAGCGGTGGTGAACACCTCACTTTTGCGGGTGGGGATGGTGGTGTTGCGGGGTATC
>DTXA01000209.1 GCA_012962735.1 Candidatus Latescibacterota bacterium | reverse complement strand
TCAGGACAGCCTATCGGCGGTCTTCTCCCCACGCCCCTGGACCCCAGAGAAGCCGGAGTTCTCCTCCCGCCTCCCGGAGGCCATGGCAGCCGTGCGGGAAAAGGCCCGGTACCATCCCTCCATCTGGCCCGTATCAGGCTGGATCTCCAAGCGCTTCGAGAAAGGGCATACGGGAATAGACATAGCCGGGGTACAGGAGGACACGGTCCGGGCGACGGCCGACGGGGTGGTGTCCTTCACGGGGAAAAAGGGGGATCTGGGGCTCTCGGTGGTCTTAGAACACGGGAAGCGGTACCGCACCGTATACGGGCATTGTCAGAAGCTTCTGGTGAGGAAGGGGCAGAAGGTCCACAAGGGCCAGGCCGTGGCCCTTCTTGGGAGCACTGGACACAGCACAGGGTTCCACCTGCACTACGAGGTGTGGGAGGAAGGGAAGGCTGTGGACCCAGAGAAATTCTTGATTGAACGGTAGTTTCAAAAGGCTTGCGTCTACGGTGAGGAAGTGTTATACTTATATTTCGTCTACTGCTTAGAGAGCGTCAAGTTGTAAGGTCATTGAGTTATTGGGCCATTCTGAATTACTTAATTACCCAGTAACTCAATGACTTGTCTTTAGATGGCCTATGATAGCGGGCGTACAGGTCAAGAGGCTCAGGGTAATCCCGGACGAGCGGGGTAGGCTTATGGAGATCCTCCGGTGCGACGATCCCATGTTCACCCAGTTCGGCCAGGTATATATGACCACCACCTATCCAAAGGTGATCAAGGCCTGGCACCTGCACAGGCGCCAGGAGGACAACATAGCGGTAGTTAAGGGGATGTTGAAGTTGGCGCTGTACGACCCGAGGGAGGACTCCCCGACGAAAGGGGAGGTGGAAGAGTTCTTCATCGGAGAGCACAACCCCCTCTTGGTGCACGTGCCCGCCGGGGTGTACCACGGGTGGAAGTGCATCTCCGAGTCGGAGGCCATAGTTATAAACACGGTCAGCAGGCCATATAACTACGAGGACCCGGACGAGCATAGGCTTCCCTACGACACCGACCAGATCCCGTACGACTGGGAAATTAAAATGGGATAGGCCTTCGTCCGGAGTCCTCTATATGTCGCCTCGGAAGGCTACATCAGAGAAGGGGGCAGCTATGGCTAAGGTCATGGTCGTGGATGATGAGGTGGAAATCTGTAAGGTGTTGCAGAGCTTCCTGCAGAGCAGAGGGTACGATGCGATCTACGCCACTTCAGGGGAGGAAGCTCTGGCCTTGGCGAAGGAACAGCGTCCGGATTTGGTTCTATTGGACATCCGTATGCCAGGTATGGACGGGGTACAGCTTCTGAGGCTTCTCAAGGAGATGGACCCAGAGGTAAAGGTCATTATGGTGACAGGCGTTATGGACGAGGAGGTGGGAAAGGATCTGCTGCGACATGGGGCCTCAGATTACATAACCAAGCCCATAGATTTCCAATATCTGGAGACCAGCGTCCTGACCAACCTTCTGTAGGAGGGGAGCTATGGCCACCAAATCGCTACAGGAGTGGGAGGAAGAACTCCGGAAGGTGGTCCCGAACTTGGGAGATCTGCTCAACCATTACGACTTCGGGATAAGGGTTCTCCAGCATTTGGATGACCCCCAGAAACTTCTACAGTTGCTTTTGGAAGAATACGAACGGCAGTTGGAGGCCTTGGGAAACGTCCCCTTGGTCCCGGAGGAGGGAGAGGAGGTCTTGGAGGAGGAGAAGAAGCGGTTGAAGGCCCTGGTGATGTTCGCCACCTACGCGGCAGAGGCCAAGTACCAGGCCGAACTTAACGAACAGCGCATGAAGCAAAACGAGGAACTGAAGCGACTTAACGCCAGGCTCCACAAGGTCCTCGACACAGCCCCCGTTGGGATCCTGGTGCTGACGGGGGACGGGGGGGTGGAGAACATCAACCGGACCGCCGCTGAGCTCTTCGGGTGCAAGCCCGAAGAGGTGCACGGGAAGCCCTACCAGGCGGTGCTTTCGGGCTTTTCCCCGCAAGAGTTCTCCGAGCTGTTCACCTCCGATGAGGAGCAGCGAAGGGAGGTCACGGTTCATAAGGAGAACGGACCTGTGGTCCTCTTAGTCACCCTGGGGCTCCTGCGGGGGGAAGGGGGAGAGGTGGAGGGGAGGGTCGTGGTCCTGACCGACATAACCCTCCAGCGTCAGCTGGAGCAGGACAGGGTGCGCTTGGAGGCAGTTACCCAGACCGTGCGGGCGTTGAACCACGAGATCAACAACCCCTTGGCCATCATATCCGGGAAGGTGCAGTTGCTTCTTATGAAAGGTGAGGAGCTGTCGGAGGACGTGCGCAGGGACCTGGAGTCCGTCGAGCAGGCCGCCCGGAGGATAGGCAACGTCGTGAACAAGCTAACCCGGGTCACCAAGGTGGTCACTACTCAGTTGATAAAAGGACTTCCGATGTTGGACGTGGAGCGGTGCCTCGCCCAGGAGGATGCGGAGTGAACGGACCTGCAGGGATGCGCAGACCGAAGGTGCTCGTCGTGGACGACGATCCGGGGATGTTGGATGTGTTGGGACAGTTCCTCAGGGAGAACCGATACGAAGTGGAGTTGGCGCACGATGGCCTGGAGGCGCTCCAAAAGGTCCGGGAGGCACCCCCGGACTTGATCCTTTTGGATGTGGTGATGCCCCGTATGGACGGAATTGAGGTCTGCCAGACCCTGAAGTCCCAGAAATCCACCAGGCTCATCCCCATAGTAATCGTGACCGGGCTTACGGACCTGGAGGACAAGGTCAGGGGGATAGAAGCAGGGGCTGACGACATCCTCCACAAGCCCTTCCACTTCGTAGAGCTCGGGGCCAGGGTGCGCTCCCTGGTGAAAGTCAAACGCCTGAATGAAAGGCTGGAGGATGTGGAGAACGTCCTTTTTGCCTTGGCCAACGCTGTAGAGGCCAAAGATGCCTATACCGAAGAGCACACCGAACGGGTGAGCCGATATGCAGTGGCCTTGGGGCGGAAGGTTGGGCTGGACCGGGATTACACAGAGGCCCTGTGCGTAGGGGGGATGCTCCACGACGTCGGGAAGATCGGGATACCGGACCACATCCTTTTGAAGCCGGGGAAGCTGAGCGATAAGGAGTTCGAGCATATCAAGGCCCATCCTATCATCGGGGAGCGCATCTGCCGGCCCCTGCGCTCCCTGACTTATGTCCTGCCCGGGATCAGATATCACCACGAACGGGTGGACGGGAGGGGATATCCGGACGGCCTGCGTGGGGAGGAGATACCAATAGAGGCGAGGATATTGGCCATCGCCGATGCCTTCGACGCCATGACCGCCGACCGGCCCTACCGTAGGGGGATGTCCCCGAAGGAGGCGATAGAGGAGCTCCGGAGGTATGCGGGGAAACAATGGGATCGGGATCTGGTAGAGGAGCTTATGGGGATGCTCGAACGGGGGGAACTCGATATAAGGAGTAGAAGGATAAAATGAGGTCTTCGGATAAGACGAGGAGCTATGGATATAGCCCCAAAAAGTTCTTCGCTTAGCCACTTTTTGGGGGCCCCATTAGACCGAAGGAAAGGCCTTAGACTGGGGGAGGATTTATGCAGTTGAACGTCCGAGACCTGGGGGATATAAAGGTGATATCCTTAGAAGGTATGGAGCGGGCTACCGTGGAGATAGCGGAGGACTTCAAGAAGGCCCTCGTGGAGATAATAGAGGGGGACTCCCAAAAGCTGGTGGTCGATCTCAGTGGACAGAAGTTCGTGGACAGTTCCTTCTTGGGCGCCCTGGTCGTCGGCCTGAAGCGGGCGACCGCGAAGGGCGGGAACGTAAAGCTGGTTGGGCTGCAGCCGACCGTGCGCTCTATGTTCGATCTGACGAGGCTGTCTAAGGTCTTCGAGGTCTTCGACACCGAAGAAGAGGCCCTCCAAAGCTTCTCAAGGTAGGTACACGCCCAAAAAGTGATACTTGGTTACTTGACTTTGGAGATATGATGGCCGGACGAGTGCTCTTTGTGGACGACGACAGATATATGAGGACGGTGGCGGAATTCCTGCTGAGGCGGGAGGGGTACGAGGTGCGGACAGCTACAAACGCCGAGGAGGCGCTGAAGGCCCTGGAGCATGAGGTCCCAGACGTGATTGTATCGGACGTGGTTATGCCCGGGATGGACGGGTATGAGCTATGTCGGAGGGTGCGAGAGGATCCAAAGATGAAGGAGATACCCTTCATATTCCTGAGCGCCAAAGTAGGGCCGGAGGATCGGGTGCGAGGACTGGACGTAGGGGCGGACGACTACGTGACCAAACCATTTCAACCCCAGGAGCTTTTGGCCAAGCTCCGGGTTACCTTCAAACGGTTAGAGATATATCGAAGGCAGAGAGAAGAGCTGGGGTTGCCGGGAGTTCTTCCCTCGGTCCTCGTGGTGGACGACGAGCCCTTCTGGGTGAAGGTGTTGACCCGGCAGCTGGAGCAGGCGGGGTTCCGGGTCAGAACTGCCTCCGACGGCCAGGAGGCTTTGGAGGTATTGCAACGCTTCCGGCCCGACCTCATCCTCTCGGATGTTATGATGCCCCATATGGACGGCATGGAACTCAGGCGGAGGCTCTCGGAGGACTCGAGGTTCTCCGACATCCCCTTCGTATTCCTCACCGCGAGATCGGGGGAGGAGGAAGCCTTAGAGGGGCTGGCGCTGGGGGCGGACGACTATATATCCAAAGCTACCAGCCCCCAGGTAGTAGTGCAGAAGGTGCGGGCCGTCTGTAGGCGCGTAGAGTCAGCACGGCGCAAGGTGCGCCGGGAGCTTGAGGAGGCGACGGGGCGCATACCCCTGCAGTTCCTTCCGGAGTCCCCTCCTGAGATGGAGGGCTTCCTTCTGGCACATAGGTACGAGCCTTTCGAGGACACACCTGGGGGGGACTATTACGACTACCTGCCCTTGAGAGGGGGTGCTCTCGCGGTGGCGATCGGGGACGTCATGGGGAAGAAGTGGAGGGCCTGGTTCTTCTCCTTGGCCTATCTTTCTTACCTCAGAAGCGTGGTGCGCACTGCCATACGGGGGCGGGCCTCGGCCGGGGAGATACTTTCAGAGGTCAACAATCTGCTGGTAAAGGACTTGAAGGTGTCGGAGGTCTTCAATACCCTCTTCCTGATGGTGCTGAATCCGGGGGATGGCGCGGTCTCGTACGCCTCGGCCAGCCATCCCCCTCCCCTGTGCTATAGGGCCGCATCTGGGGTCTTCGAGGAGTTGATAGGGGAGGGGATTTTGTTGGGCCTGTCCGAAGGGACGAGATACGGCGAACAGGAGGTCCAGATGTCCCCAGGTGATGTTGTGGTGTTGTACACAGATGGGATCACGGAGGCCATGAACCCCTCGGGGGAGCTTTACGGCCTGGAGCGGCTGAAGGAGGTGGTGGCGGCCCACGGCGGGGGCGTCCCCGAGGAGCTCATCCAGGCCATATACCGGGATGTGAAGGAGTTCCAGGAGGGGAATCCCCCGGAGGACGACAGGACAGTGTTGGTGGTGCGGAGGACTTAGCCATGAGAGAGGGACGTCTGGTGGTGGTGGGGGGGTCCGCTGCTGGGATGAGCGCCGCCGCTCGGGCCAAGCGGCGTAGGCCCGAGTGGGAGGTGGTGGTGTTGGAGCGGGGCCCCCACATCTCGTACAGCGCATGTGGCCTTCCATATTACATCTCCGGGGAGGTAAAGCGCCCCGATGAATTGGTGGTCCTGACCCCGGAGCGGGTAAGGAAGGAACGGGGGATAGAGGCGCTCGTGCGCCACGAGGTGGTGGAGGTGCAGCCCTCACGGAGGCTTGTAATAGCTTTGGACTTGGAGACCTCCCAGGAGCGGGCGTTCTCCTACGACAAACTCGTGTTGGCAATGGGAGGGGCGCCCAAGGTTCCGGAGGTCCCCGGGGTGGACCTCAAGTGGGTCTTCAGGGTCCGGGACCTGCAGGACGGTATCGGGCTGCAGGAGTACATCGAGAGAGAGAACCCCAGGCGGGCGGTCGTGGTGGGTGGGGGATACATTGGCTTGGAGATGGCGGACGCGTTCCGCAGACGGGGCATCCATGTGACGGTTGTGGAGCAGGCGGATCAGGTGTTGGGCATGCTGGACCCGGACGTGGCGGCCCTCGTGGAGGAGGAGCTGGCCAGGCGGGAAATTCGGGTGGTGAAGTCCGCAGAGATGGTCCGGCTTGAGGGGGACTCCGAGGGGCGGTTCTGTGCTGTGCACCTGAAGGACCATGTGGAGAGGTACTGGGCGGATTTCGCCCTTTTGGCGGTCGGGGTGCAGCCCGAGGTGGAGCTGGCCCGGTCCTGCGGAGTGGCCATAGGGCCCACTGGGGCCATATCCGTGAGCCCTAAGATGGAGACGAACCTGCCCAACGTTTACGCGGCCGGGGACTGCACGGAGGCCCGGCACGTAGTGACAGGAAGGCCGGCCTACATCCCCCTCGGCACCACGGCCAACAAACAAGGCCGGGTGGCCGGGGAGAACGCCGTGGGTGGGTTCAGGGTGTTTCGGGGGGTGGCCGGGACGGCTGTGGTTAAGGTAGGGGACCTCGAGGTGGCCCGTACGGGGTTGAGCACGAAGGAGGCCGAAGAGGCGGGGTTCCAGGTGGTCTCCAAGAACATCATCGCCCGCTCCCGGGCGGGGTACTACCCTGGAGGATACCCACTGACGGTGAAGGTGATAGCCGAGAAGGGGTCCGGAAGGCTCTTAGGGGCACAGCTCGTGGGAAGGGAGGGGGTGGCCCTGCGGGTGAACGTGTTCGCAGCGGCCCTATCCGCCCGGATGACGGTGGAGGAGGTCGGCCAGATGGACCTTGCCTACGCTCCTCCCTTCTCCCCTGTATGGGACCCGATCCTGATAGCCGCCAACGAGGCACTGAAGTTGGTGCGGTAGGAGGGCATATGCCGACAGGGATAGAGCCCGAAGTATATTGGGACAAGGTGTACGGGTGTTGGCAGGGTAAGAACGCCGGCGGGACCTTAGGGGCTCCGGTGGAGGGGCAGAGGGGACCGCACAAGCTGTCTTGGTATCCGGAGCTTAAGGAGGGAGGTATACCGAACGACGATTTAGAGCTACAGCTCATATGGCTGGATGCTTTGGAGAAGTTCAGTTCTTCCCTGGACGCCAGGGTCTTAGCCGGGCGTTGGTTGGACCACGTGTTCTACAACTGGGACGAATACGGCATAGCCAAGACCAACCTGCGCATGGGTCTCCCTCCCCCGCTTTCGGGGGCGTACAACAACTGGTTTAAGGATAGCATGGGCGCTCCCATAAGGTCGGAGATATGGGCATGTGTGGCGCCCGGATGCCCCGAGTTGGCGGCGAGGCTGGCCTATGAGGATGCCATAGTGGACCATGCGGGAGGGGAGGGTACATACGGGGAGGTCTTCTTGGCCGCCTTAGAAAGCGCCGCTTTCTTCATATCTGATAGAGATCGCTTGATAGAGATAGGGCTCGGGGCGATCCCCGAGGACTGTCGGGTGGCCCGGGCGGTGCGGGATACCCTTCAGTGGTACGGGGAATTGGAGGACTGGGCTGAAGTCAGGGCGAGGATATTGGAGGTCCACGGTAGCTCCAACTTCACCGATGTCCCTCAGAACATAGCCTTCGTCGTTTTGGGTTGGTTGGAGGGAGATGGAGACTTCGGGAGGTCGCTCTGCGCCGCCGTGAACTGCGGGTACGACACCGACTGCACCGGTGCCACCTTAGGGGCCATCTTGGGGATAATTTACGGCAGGAGCGGGTTGCCCCGGAAGTGGACGGAGCCTTTGGGGGACGGGATAGCCACCAATATAGACTGGGGGGGGATCCGACACTTCTCCCCTCCGAAGACCCTCTCCGAGCTGACCGAACGAACCTGTCGGATGGGGAGGAAGCTGTTGGCCATCTCGGATGCCGGTGTGCAGGTCGGCTCCGGGGAGGGGGAGTGGGATGCCGGGGATATGGGGGCCCTGGAGGACCTCTGGAGGCGCAGCCCGTGGGAGGTGGCTTACGAGCTCCCCACTCTGAGGGTGCGGGTGGACTACCTCGGCAGACCGACGGTTCGCTTCGGGCTGAGGAGGAAGGTGGGGGTGCGACTGGAGAGTACTTCCCCTATCCCCTTGGAGGTGGAGGTGGAGCTAAAGGAGCCGGAAGGTTGGGAGGTTTCCCCGGGCGCTCAACGGATGGTCTTGCCGCCCGGGGGGAAGGTGGGGTTGAACTTCGAGGTCTCCGCACAGGGGCCGGCCTTTGTGACCCCGTCCAACCGCTTCTACATAGAGGTCGTCCCGTCCAGCCGTCCGGCCCTTCCGGCCATCCCGGTGGTGCTCGTGGGAGAATCCAAGTGGCTGGCGGCCGGACCGTTCACCGCTGTCGGAAACGACTTAGATGTGAAGTACGGGCCCGAGCTTTCCAACCCGCTCGCACCGGAAGGGTCTTGGGAGGGCAGGGAGGGGCAGGAGGTGCGCTGGACGGAGGTCTATTTCCCTGAAAGCGAATTGCCCGTGGAAAGCTTCTTCGACGGAAGACCCGGGGTGATCTACCTTAGGCACTACTTCTGGGGCCCGGAGGAGCGGACGGTCCGGGTGGGGCTGCCCACGAACGCAGGGGTGCGGGTCTGGATGAACGGGGAGCAAGTTCTGGAGGTCTTCGATCCCAACCACCATCCCCGGCCCAATTACGGGGGGTACGGTCGTTTCTACCGGGATGTGCGGATGAAAGCGGGGTGGAACTGGGTTTTGGTCAAGCTGGTCCGTGGGGACAGGCTGGTCGAGGCGCACTTCATACTTTGCGGCCCGGGGCCTTTCTACGAGGGGATTCCGGACCTCCTCCGGACGAGGTTTCCATGGGAGGTATAGATGGAGCGGCACATCCACGAGAGCGCCCGGATAGGCCAGGGGACGGAGCTGGGGTACGGTGTGGTGATAGAAGAGGGTGCGGTGGTCGGCAGGGACTGCTGTATCGGACACCACGTGGTCGTCCACAGGGACACCCGCATAGGGGACGGGGTGCGCATAGACGACGGGGCAGTCTTAGGCAAGCTTCCCATGCGGGGGGCCATAAGTGTGTTGCAGCCGGGCCCCGACCTGCCGCCTTTGGATATCGGGGACGGATGCATCATCGGGGCTGGGGCAGTGGTGTACCGGGGGGCAGTCTTGGGGTCGAGGGTGTTCGTGGCGGACCTGGCCACCGTGCGAGAGCGCACGACCGTGGGGGAGGGGACCATCGTAGGACGGGGGGTCACGGTGGAGAACGGGTGCACCGTGGGGCGGTTCTGCAAGCTGGAGACCGAATGTTATATCACGGCGTACTCGGTGTTGGAGGACTGGGTTTTCATCGCGCCTCAGGTCACCACATCAAACGATAAGTTTTTGGGGAGGACCAAGGAGAGGCTCGGGCATTTCAAGGGGGTGACGGTGAGGAGGGGGGGAAGGATAGGTGCGGGCGCGGTGGTGCTTCCGGGGATAGAGGTGGGGGAGGACGCCTTAGTGGCAGCCGGAGCTGTAGTCACCAAGGATGTGCCGCCCAGGAAGATAGTTAAAGGTGTCCCTGCTGCCGTGTGGAAGGACGTACCTCCTGAGCAGCTTTTGGAGAACCAGGGATGGGAAGGGGTGTGAATATAGCCCCTCAGATACTTTTTGGGGTCCCCATGAAACCGGAAGACGCATATAGATACATAGAGGAATGGCTTAAGGTCCTCCGGAGGAGGAGACAGGGGGTCGATACGACCCGGAGGCTCCTGTGGACCGGAGCCCTTTTGTTCTTCTCGGCCTCGGGAGCTTTGGCCTTAGAGGGTCTGATATATCTCCCTCCCCCAGCCAAATGGGCGCTCTGGTGCCTGGTCGGGGGGGTCGGGCTTTCGGCGCTCGTGCTTCAGGCCTTGTGGCCCCTATTCCGCCGGATGTCCTTGGAGACGCTCGCTGGGGATGTAGAGGGAGCCTTCCCGGAGCTGCGGGACGAGCTCACCGCCTCCCTACAGCTATGGTCCAGGAGGGAGCACAACCCGGAGGGATACTCGGTCCACATGATAGAGGCCTTGGCCGAGGACACGGCCCGGAGGCTGGAGGGTGTGGATAGGGGGCACCTCGTGGACCGGAAGGGAGTACGAAGAGCTGCCCGAGTTTTTGGAATCTCTTTGCCGGCCTTTGCGTTAGCCTTTCTCCTCTGGCCCGAAGCTCCCCTCCGTCTGGCCCATCCCCGGACCCGCTTCTTACCTCCGGACCACATCAGGGTCTCGGTACTCCCGGGGGACACGACCGTGGTGGAGGGGGAGGACTGTACGGTTCGGGTACAGGTGGAGGGGAAGCTCCCCCCTGAGGTGGCCGTGTACGTAAAAGAGGGCGGGGTGGGACGGTGGGAGGAGGTCCGGGTGCCCACACGGGGCAGCAAGGAGGTGGCGTACAGGTTCAGGGCCCTACGGGATACGGTGTCCTACCTGGTGCGAGCGGGGGAGGCCGAGAGCCCGATGTACCGGATCTCGGTATGGAAGAGACCTGCTGTGCGAAGGATCGGGACCTTCCTCTCCTTCCCCGGGTACACTGGCCTCGCCCCCAGGTACGAGGAGGGAGGGGAGGTGCGGGCCCTTGTCGGCACCCAAGTGCGGGTGGAGGTCGTGGCCAACAAACCTCTGGGCCGGGCCGTAATGCGCTTCGAGGGTGGGGAGGAAGTGCCTATGAAGGTGGAGGGCCGGAGGGCCCAGGGCACTTTCGCAGTGCGGGAGGAGGACACGTACAGGGTGTGTATATGGGACACCTCAGGCGTGTCCAACGAGGACCCCATCCCCTATCCTGTCTTTCCCCTGAGGGACGAGCCTCCTTCGGTCAGGGTTCGTTTTCCGGAGGGGGAGTACGAGCTCGGTGAGGATATGCAGGTGCCCCTCCGGATAGAGGCCGAGGACGATTTCGGCATAACCCGCCTCCGGCTGGCCTACAAGAGGGAGGGGACGGATCTGGCGGTGTACATGCCTTTGGAGATACGGCCGGGCGATGCACGGACGGAGGTGGCGTACCTGTGGGACTTGGGCTTCTTGAACCTCATCCCCGGCGACAGGGTGCGCTACTGGGCCGAGGCCTGGGACAATGACCAGGTCTCCGGGCCCAAGCAAGCCCGGAGCGAGGAACGCTTCCTGCGCTTTCCCTCGGTGGAGGAGCTGTTCCAGGCGTGGGAGGAAGAACGTTACATAACCTCCAAGGCCGTAGCGTCGCTGTCCCGGGAGGCGGAGGGGGTCCGGAGGCAAGCCCGAGAGGTGAGGAGGAAGCTTCTACGGGAGGGGAAGTTGGATTGGGAGACGCAGAAGGAGGCGGAGGAACTCGCCCGTAGGGCTGGGGAGGCCTCTCGGGAGCTTCGGAGGCTCTCGGAGCGATGGAAGGCCGCGGGGGAGCGGATGGAGCGGGGGGAGGTGCTGCTGAGGGATACCCTCGAGAAGCTCCGGAAGATCGGGGAGCTGCTGAGGGAGGCCCTGCCCCCGGAGCTGATGAAGGCCTTAGAGCAGGTCCAGAGAGCCTTGGAGGCCAGGGACCCGGAGGTCCTCCGGAGAGCTTTAGAGCGTATAGACTTCTCTTTAGAGGACCTCCGGCGCACCCTGGACCGCTCGCTCTCCCTTTTAGAGCGGATGAAGGCCCAGGCCGAGATGGACGCCTTAATCAAAACCGCCGAAGAGCTGGCCCGGCGCCAGGAGGAGGTGTTGCGGCGCGCCAAGGAGGACCCCGTACAGATGGCCAGGGAGGAGGAGCGCATACGGGAGGAGATCAGGAGATTGGGGAAGCGGCTTCGGGAACTCTCGGAGCTGCTGCGGAGGCATCCCCCTGCGCCCTGGCGGGAGGTCGGGGGCCTGGCGGACTCCCTGAAGACCTGGGGCACAGATGAGAAGGCGGCAGAGGCGGCCCAGGCCCTCAGGAGGGGGGATTTGGGCAGGGCGATGGGGCCGGGGAAGGCGGCGAAGGATGAGCTGGAGTCCCTGGTAAGTTCTCTCTCGGATCTGAGGGAGCGCATGGCCACGGGGTGGCGGGAGGATGTATTGGGGGAGCTGAGGAGGGTTATCTGGGATGTGATGTACCTGACGGGTCGACAGGAGGAACTGTCCCAGGCGGACGCATCCCGGGCCGAGCTTTCTGTGTTCCAGGGAGAGTTGGCCGAAGGGCTCCGGCGCTCTGCGGAACGGCTGTACAAGGTCTCGGGCAAGACATTCCTCGTGCCCCCGGAGGTGGGCGCCTCGGTGGGGGAGGCCCTACGCCGGATGCAGGGGGTGGTGGAGGCGCTCGAGGAGGGGCATCCTCCCGTAGCCGCCCGGGCGAGGATGCGGGAGGTCCTGCCTCCCCTACGGCGAGCCCTGTGGCTGCTGTACCTGGCCCAGAGGCGGGCCAGGGGCTCCCCAGCGGGGATGGGGACCGAGGAGATGTTGGCTGAACTTCGTAGGATGGTCAGGGCACAGGAGGCCATAAACCGGGGGACCGAGGGGCTTCTCGGGAGGGAGATCGGACCTTCGCAGGAGGAGCTTTTAGACAGGTTGGCTGTCCAGCAGGCCGCCATAAGGAAAGCCTTGGAGGAGCTCCTGCGCCGGACAGGTGGGAGGGCTGGTACGGCCGGAAGGTTGGACAGGGTGGTCGAGGAAATGGAGGAGGTGGAAAAGGCGCTGAGGGAGCGAAGGATAGACCAGGACACCCGGAGGAGACAGGAGAAGATACTCTCCCGTCTCTTAGACGCTCAGCGCTCCCTGCGGAGGAGGGGGTACAGCAGGAAGAGGGAGGCGCAGCGGCCCGGGGAATATCGAGCCGTAAGCCCGGGGCCCTTGCCTCCGGACGCCCTCCGGGGGGACGAGTGGGAGGCCTTAGTGCGGGAGGTCTTGAAGGAGGCCCCAGAGGCGTATCGGCCTCTGGTCCGGCAGTACCTCGAGGCTCTCCGGGGAAGCTTCGCGGGACGTTGACCGCTTGGGGTTATAAGGAAGTCCTCCTTAAATTGAACGATCATTTCTTGGAGATATATTGCATGGTGGGACATCCGTTTCTCAAGTGAGACATTTTTGTCCCACAGATAAGTTGAAATAAAATTTATACATATCTATTATGGGACATAAATGTCCCACATGACCTCGTCCCGGCACATCCGGATAGCACACCGTAGGCCGTTTCCCCTGAGGTGAGAATATGGTACAAATATTGCTTTTAATAATAAACCTGAGATTGTGAAAAGAATCATTTTCACATAATCTCACGTTGGAAACTATGCCTCTCTTCTTCCTACCATCGGAGCACCTGGCTGCCCTCTGGAGGACTGTATGTCGTGGCCGCTTGACCTACGGCCCCCGGGAGACCGAGTTCGGCCTGCGGTTGAGGCGGGTGGACGAGGAAACGGCCTTCGATATTCCCTTCACGCCGGTACGAGTGGTGGAGCCGCTGAAGGGGACCTTCTACGAGGCCCGTGGGAGGATGTTGGAGTACTTCGGGGGAGAAGTTCCCGAGCCCCCGGAGATGGCGATCTTGGACGCCAAGGCGTGCGACCTTCGGGCTTTTCAGAACATAGATTTGGTCTTCTTA
>DTXA01000208.1 GCA_012962735.1 Candidatus Latescibacterota bacterium | reverse complement strand
TTATTGACCTGGGGGATCTGAGTAATATCGGCAGAATAGGGTGGAAGGCGGAGCAGGATCCCGGCACAGATATCCGCATTCAGACAAAGGTGGGGAGCGATAAGACCACGCTTCGATATTTCAAATTGAACGATATCGGCGAGGAGGAGGAACTCCCAGGGGAGACCGATGAGGAGAACTACCGCGCGTGGGCCGCGTTGCCCTCCGAATTGCGAGGACGAGGAGGGATTGAGGATGAGGAGAACTGGAGCCGGTGGTCCCCCCCTTATACGTCCTCTGGGGAGGCACTGGCTGCGTTGGGGCCTCGTCGGTACCTTCAGATCCGGGTTGTGATGACCA
Source organism: Candidatus Latescibacterota bacterium (assembly GCA_012962735.1). GTDB lineage: Bacteria > Latescibacterota > 4484-107 > B68-G9 > B68-G9 > B68-G9. Next base: position 1,219 of record DTXA01000208.1, on the reverse strand, counting down.
ACGAAAGTCCGCTCTACCGAGCCAGGATGGATAACATCTCCTTTGAATATTCCCAGCCTACGGTCGCACGTCGGATCCTAGGGCGGATATCTCCAAACGTGGACGTGGACTTGGGTAGGGAGACGATGTTTACCTATACGGTACAGCCGATCATGACGGACCGGGATACAGGCTTTGATGTAATCCAGATTGCCACGCCCGTGAAGGCCACCGTGGTAAGCGTGAAGGTAGGAGGGAGGACGATCCCTGAGGAGGACTACGAGATTCAAGCCGAGAAGAGGCAATTGACCGTGCGTCTTCTCAACGCGGCAGATCGTATCGTCTCCGATGGGGATATATTGCAGATGACGTTCTTGTGTTCCATTCTTTCCTATGGTACAGTTTTCCAGGGGGAGGTTCTGGCCAGTTGGGAGCCGGATGACCTGCCGCAATTGGTGGAGGAGGAGCGTGTGGGAGATCTGGCCGTCCGGGGTTCACAAAGCTCCCTGGGAAAAGTCATCAGCGATGTGGGGGTGATTCCCAACGCCTTTACGCCGAACGGCGATGGAAGCAACGACGCGACCATCATCCACTTTAAGGTGTTCCAGGTGATCGGCTCGGCTCCGATCTCCCTAATGATCTACGATCCATCAGGAGCGATGGTCCGAACGGATTTTGCGGACCTTCCCCGAGAGGTGGAGAACGGGGAATTCCGCGTGCCATGGGATGGAAAGGACGATGATGGGGAGCTTTTACCCCCGGGCGTCTACCTGTTTCGGGTGTCCATCCATGGGGATGCGGGGGACTTCTCGAACGCCGGGACGGTGGCTGTTGTCTATTAGGTGAGTGATGAGTGGTGAGTGGTAGCGTGAAATCTTTAGGAGAGATTGGGGACGTCGAGAATGGTCCGGTTGATAGTTGGTAGTTGATAGTGTTTTCCTCTGTTCCTCTGCTCCCCTGCAGAGGGGCGGAGAGGCAGAGCAAGGGGTGTTGTGTATGGATAGGATGTCTTGGCAGAGGGAAAAAATAGAAATAGAAAGTAAAAAGATACACGAGGTCCAAGGTCTAACGTTCAAGGTCCGAGGCCTTCCCTCTCCTTCCAGGGGCCCGGGGGTGGATGGGGGGGAACCTTGGACCTTGGACGTTGGACCTCGGCCCTTTTTTATCTTTTATCTTTTATCTTTTATCTTTTTCTGCCTTTATCCAGCTTCCCTGTGGGGAGATACCTATACGATCCATA
>DTXA01000207.1 GCA_012962735.1 Candidatus Latescibacterota bacterium | reverse complement strand
CAGAACTCTACGAGGGTCAGGACGATAATGATAAGGCTTTCTGACGATTCCCCAGAGGACGGGGAAGGCGGTGCCATGCTCTTCGCCGAGCAAATATTTATAGACGGGAGGCCCGCGGACATACGTCCCGAGATAAGGGGCGGGATCATGCGGGAGGGGCGCTACGAGGCGAACGGGAACGCTCAGATAGTCCTGGTGTACGACCTGACAAGGTGGTTCTACATAGATAAAAACGGGCAGCCCGTGGATGCGAGCAAGTTCAGGAAGGTGGCGTTCGAGCTCGTCCTGGCCAACGATTTCAAGGTTGAGGTCACCTCCAACGCCCAGACGAACGAGCTTGGCCAACCCATATTCCTCACGGTAGCTAGAGCTCCTGGTAACATTAAGGACGCCACCAACCAACAGGTTGTCTACTTCGAGTACGGCCTTCCTACGGCAAACGAGATATACGGTATGACGTTCGAACTTAAGGATCTGGCCGGATTCAGCGTAAGGGCAGAATATGATGTGAACAATAGGTATAGGCGCTTCCCAAACCCGAACCCTGAGATCAGGGAACATTCGGTATCCCTGGACAGGTCGGAGGCGTGGTTCATCACCATCCAGAAGCTCGCTTTTCCCTGGTATGCGTACGCGGAAGCCTTCAATATGGACCCGGACTACAGTACCATGATGTACATATGCCGGGAGGCCGGAAGGATAGATTATGAGAACAAGTACGAGAACTGGTTCGAATTCGTGGACGACAACGACGACCAGGACAGGTGGCCTGACTGGAACAGGAGCAACATAAACCAGAGGGCCGGAAACGAGGAAGAGAGGGGCGTGGAGGTGATAGGAGGAGGAGTTTTTCCAGGCCTCGACGAGAACAACGACCTCGTGCCCGACTTCAACCAGAACATGAACTACCAGCCGGACTACGAAGAACCCTTCCTGAGGTATAAGGTGGACCCTCCGGAGTACCTCTTCGGCATGGACATGAACAACAATACGGTGGTGGACAGGTTCGAAAACGATGAGGATCCGGACTATCCCTACAAGAAGGACCATAGGGGCTATAACGTATACGTGGGTGTGGAAGTGCTCCGAGGGGTCAAGCTCACCTTAGGCCACCTTCACGAATGGATGATCTCCCAGGACAGGAGGAGCAGGTCAAACTACATACTCCTGACCGTCGAGAAGAGCTTTCCCAGGGTGGGCGAACTTAGGGTGTTCGAGAACTACAGGAGGGTCAAGGACAACATCCCGGATAACCTCATACAATGGGCCCAGCTTCCTGGCACGAAGGCATCCATGGTGGCCTTCACCGATCCCCTGGCCTGCAGGGACACCGAGGTGAACACCTTCTATACCGACTTCCACTATACGGGCCTCGATAGGTTCAACCTTATAGCCAAGTTTAAGTACGAGACCTACCGCCAGCTCACACATCAACCGGACCTGAGGGATTACTCGGACTTCCTCGGGATCATAGGTAAGGCGGATTATACTCTATCGGTAAAGGGGGTGTCCCTACAGTCCAGGATAAAGGCCATGTTGCTCCGTCAGAGGGCGTTTAGAAAGGGGGAGCCCGACCGAGGTGAGTTCTGGCTGTTCCCTTCGGTCGTAGGACGTATCCCCGTCTTCGAGGGAGGGACGCTCGAGCTTGGACTGGAGTACACGAACTTCAACGACCTCACCGACAGGCCCGATGTGGAGAACTTCAGGGGCTTAGTCTTCGCCGTCCAGCTCTCCACCAGCTCGTCCTACATGGGGTACCTCCTTACGAGCAACGTGGGCTACCGCCAAGATACGAGGTACTTTGAGGACGGGAGCGTTAAGGTGAGCAATACCATCTTCGTGCAGATATTCGCAGGCGTGGAATGATCAAACTTTCGTTTACACCCGGGAAGTTCCAGCTATTCCGAGGGGGCGCAAGGCGATGTAAACTTCAACTGTGGAGGGTCCATATGGGAAGAAGATCCTCGGCCTTTGTAGCTCTCTTTTTAGTTGCTGGACTGTCGGAAGTCCTCGTCGCAGGGGACAGCGGGTTCATCACCGAATGGCTTGTGTGTGGCCCCTTCCCTGGCGAGGGCGGTCGGGGGTTTTATACCGATCACCTCGCCGAGGCCGGAGGGGAGGAAAAAATAGAACCCGAAGAAGGCCTTTCCCACCGCAGCGAAAGCGTCGAAGAAGGTATAGTTCGATGGAGGAGATATTCGGCGGAGGAGGACGGCTTCGTCGATTTCAAGAAGCTCTGTACTCCCGACAAGGACGTCGTCGCCTACGCCTTCACCATCATCGAAAGTCCGGAGAGGAAAAGGGCTGTACTTTCGGTGGGAGGCAACGGGGGAATTCAGATCTGGCTGAACCACGAATTGATATACGAAGACAAGATCTACGACAGACCGCGCCCAGGCAGGGAGGTCGTAGTCGTAGAGCTGAAGAAGGGGACGAATCCATGTCTCGTAAAAGGGGCAGAGCGCGGACCTAAGTGGGGCTTCTTCCTCCGGAAGTTCGATGTGGACGGCGATCTTTTCATAAACGAGCACGATATAGTCGTCCCCGACCTGAGGGTGGGAGAAAGGTTGGGGGCCTGGGGCTACGTCTCCGTCCTCAACACCGGGACCGATAGGATAGATGTAAAAGTGAAGGAGAACGATTTGTTCTCGGCCAGCACGAGCAGGGTCTTCGGGCTTGAGCCCGGCGAAGTCCGCAGGGTGCCGTTTTGGCTGGCTACCAAGAGGGAAGTT
>DTXA01000206.1 GCA_012962735.1 Candidatus Latescibacterota bacterium | reverse complement strand
GGAAACCGATCGCCATCCTGATGGTGGAGGACGACGAAGGACACGCCCTCTTGGTTGAGGAGGCATTGAGGGAGGGGGGGGTGGTTAACGACATCTACCACGTGCGGGACGGCCAGGAGGCATTGGACTTCCTCTGCCGAAGGGGAGCATACGAGGGGAAGGATGTGCCGAGGCCCGGACTTATCCTTTTGGACATCCAGTTGCCGAAGATGGATGGGTACGAGGTGTTGAGGAGGATCAAAAGTGACGAGCGGCTGAAAAATATCCCGGTAATCATGCTGACCATGACCTCGGATCAAAGGGAGATTGACAGGTGTTACGACCTTGGGGTCAATTCTTACATCGTAAAGCCCGTCGATTTCGATGCTTTTATGGGCAAGATAAAGAAGCTCGGGTTGTTTATCCAGATAATATCTTATCCAAGCGAGGGGGAGGAATAGAGAAATCGCTGTAGCTGACAGGTCAGGCTCGCCGCCTCTTGGGAGGTATTGGTGGCCGAAGATCTACTGCAGTAACTGAGGGAGCTGAGAGACGAGGATACTATAATGATGTGTCCGAAGTTTCTGCCCATCTTATGGATAGGCCGATGACCGAAACGACGACGTGCACAGCACAGCTTCCTCTGCACGCCGGAGGGGTCCCAAGGTGGCTCTTCGAGCGGATGGCTGTGCTTTCAAGAGAGATAGTCACGGTCATCGTGGTGGAGCACGGCGCAGAGGGCTGGTCTACGCCAGCAGGATGGCCGCCAAGGTCGACAACACCGCCCTCCAGGACGGGTACCAGCTTTACCATCACACCTTTATCTTCACCTCCTCGGGTGACTGGGCCGTGGTCCAGCAGGGGATGAACGTGGACATGGGTTGGGCCAGGCGGTACCACTGGCTGGGAAGGGAGGTAAAGGACTTCGTATGCGAGCCGCATGCGGCCGTATGCTGCGACCACAGGGGAAGGGTGTTGACCCTCGTGGCCTCGGAGAGCGAGGAAGCCAGGAGGGCTTCCGCCCTGCTTTCGAG
>DTXA01000205.1 GCA_012962735.1 Candidatus Latescibacterota bacterium | reverse complement strand
TCTGACCGAACATCTGGATGCCCACCACAATGGCGATCCCCACGATGATCACTCCCAATACGATGAGCATCAACTGTTGGGTGCCCATAGGTGTCCCCTTTCAGGCCTTAAATGAAGGATGGGCATACCCCTCCTGTGGGATATGCCCATCCCGTGAGGCCTTTAGTCGGTGATTGTGGGGCTGGATGTGGAATCGGCATATACTGTAAACTCCACCTTCACCGGCGTCCCATCCCCATCCCCGTCCTCCTTGCCTACCACCGTCAGTACAAAGCTGCTCGAAGTAACGTTGGAGACGCGGATCGTGCCGTTCTCGGTGGTACTGTCTACGTTGATATCCGTCAGGTCGAAGCCACTGAAGGAACGTCCTCCACCTCCCAACACCGTGGGCTTGCGATACCATTGCTGGGCCTTGGCCGCCACGTTCAGGGCATCCTGGAGGATGGCGTTCTTGTTTGCCTCTACAGCGCTCTGACCGAACATCTGGATGCCCACCACAATGGCGATCCCCACGATGATCACTCCCAATACGATGAGCATCAACTGTTGCGTACCCATAACTTCCCCCTCCTTTCAGAAGTCCGTTTTGAGTGTTTTCTATACCTTGACCCAGGCACGCTCTATAAACCTCATCACCTCCTTTCTGACAGAACTGGCTGTCGAAAAATAACACCTCTCCAACCCTACTTTGAAATATAACCCTTTTCCTGAAAAATATCAAGAGGACATTGCCCGGTTCGGAGAGCTACGTCGCAAAGGCCTACTGTAGGATATTTCTGTAGTTTGTTGGTACAGCAATTTAGATTGAGGAAATAGTAAGACGTTGGCCCAAAGCGTTCTTATGAGCCTTTCTGCATAGCAAGCTCTTCCCTTGCCTGCCATAGAGATCTCTATGCCTGCTTGCCTGGGAAGAGATATGTACATATCCGAAAGATATTGCACCCTGTGATCAGAATTGATGGATCTAGGGCATAGTGTAACCAAAAGCTGTTGAGTATAATTGACTCGGCACTTGGTGGAGCAGTCTGCCGAGGCCCGTAAAGTCTCTGGTGCTGACACCCCTATCCAGGCAGGGAGGATGACCCAGCTTGGTCCGATCTGGGCGACAACACCCAGCCTGACGCCATCGGAACCCCGTAGATGTGCTTTAAGCTCGCATATGCAGGGCCTGCCATCGAGATCACACCCGCACCCCTTCGTCCTCCCCTAAGAGGCCTCTGTATCGCTCCAAGGCGGGTTCCACCTCCTCCCTTAGGAACTCTTCCACCTGTTCAGGCGCCCTGCCCACGAACCTGGCCGGGTCCGTGAGTCGCTCTAAGCCCTCCCAGGTCAGCCCGAAGGCCGGATCGGACGCGACCCTGTCCAAGAAGTCGTTGGCCTTCCCCTCTTTCACTTTTCGGCCCGCCTCCTGTGCGTATCTCCTAAGTCGCTTGTGGAGCTCCTGTCTATCCCCGCCCCTGCGCACAGCCTCCATCAGTATCTCCTCCGCGGCCATGAAGGGCAAATCCTTCCTCAGATGCCTCTCTATCATCCTGGGATATACAACCAACCCCCCGGCTACGTTCCGGCAGAGCAGCAGCACCGCATCCGCAGCCAAGAACGCCTCCGGCAGGGCGAGCCTCCTGTTGGCCGAGTCGTCTAAGGTGCGCTCCAGCCACTGGGAGGAGGCGGTAAAGGCCGTGTTCTGGTAGAGGGAGATTATGTAACGGGATAAAGCTGCTATTCGTTCAGAACGCATGGGGTTGCGCTTGTACGGCATAGCGGAGGAACCGACCTGGGACTTCTCGAAGGGCTCTTCTATCTCTTTAAGGTGCTGCAGCAGTCTGATATCGTTGCTGAACTTGTGGGCCGACTGTGCTATGCCGGTCAAGGCTCCCAAGATATATGTATCGAACTTTCTGGGGTATATCTGGCCCGTGACAAGGAACCTTCGGGAGAAACCCATCTTCTCCGCCACCCTCCTGTCCAGCTCCCGCACCTTCTCCGAATCCCCCCCGAACAGGGCCAGGAAGCTCGCCTGGGTTCCAGTGGTCCCCTTGGCCCCTCTGAAGCGGAGGGTCCGAAGCCGGTGCTCCATCTCCTCCACGTCCATGAGAAAGTCCTGGAGCCAAAGACATGCCCTTTTGCCCACAGTGGTGGGCTGTGCAGGCTGGAAGTGGGTGAAGCTCAGGGTTGGCAGGTCCTTGTACCGAAGGGCGAAGTCCTTCAGGGCTGCTATTACGTTAACCAGTCTCTTCAGGACCAGCTCCAAAGCCTCCCTCAGGATTATAAGGTCTGCGTTGTCCCCCACGTAGGCGCTTGTGGCCCCGAGGTGTATTATCCTCTTAGCCTTAGGACATTGGAGACCGTAAACGTAGATGTGGGCCATAACGTCGTGCCTGACCTCCCGCTCCCTGGCCTCGGTGAGGTCGTAGTCCACATCGTCCTGATGGGCCTTCAGCTCCTCTATCTGCTCCTCAGATATGGGCAACCCCAGCTCCCGCTGGGTTTCGGCCAGGACCACCCAAAGCCTGCGCCATAGCCTGAACTTGTGCTCTGGGGAGAATATGTAGCTCATCTCCCCGCTGGCGTATCGTGAGATGAGAGGGTTTTCATATTGGGTGCGCTCGGACATCATGTCTCCAAGGGATAACTGTTCACTTTAAAGTGGCCTTTCCTGTGGTCCCCAAAAAGTATCGGGGCGAAGAACTTTTTTGGGGTTATAATGGCAGCCTCCGTTACTTGGAGCGCTTAGGCCTTAGGTCAACGACCTCCGCCCCTTCCGGAATCCGAAACCGGAACAGGCTTCTGTCCAGCTTGGGATTGACACGAACGTCTTTCAAAAGATAGGTGGTCTCGTTCCCCACTTTGTCCGCATAAGAGAGTTTGCGCACCACCCACCGCTTCTCCTCCACCCAGAGGCGCACCTCCAGCCGCTCCTCCGGGTCCTTGGGGGCCAGGCTGAGGAGGTAGCACCTCTCCCCTGCCACGCTGTCCGGCCGGATGTAATAGGGCGTGTACCTCTCGAGGTAGTCCGATACTATGTCCCGGAGGGTGGGCGAGAGGCTTCGGTCCCCGTAGGCCGTCACCACGACCTGATGGGTTGCCGGAGTGTAATTCCACACGGTTTCCCCGTCGCACACCACCACCCTGTCCGGGGTCTCTATCCGGAACTGATTGGGTTTCAAGAAGAAGACCTTCCCCACCTGCTGTCTGGCCTCCCCAGCCAGCTTCCACTGGAAGGTGTACCGGAACTCCGCCGAGAAGCTCTTGAGCTTCTTGTAACGTTTCTGAAGGCGGGAGAGCACCTCCTCCCCGGTGAGCCCGAAGCTTGGGCCCGTCCAGAGGAGGACCGCCGTCCAGATGAGGGCCTTACATCCCCGCAGAGCCTTCCACATCATATCTCCCCTGTATTCCTTTGATCTCCTCGCCCTTCACCGAGGGGCCCACAAAAAGCATCTAAGGAGCTATAAAGCATACCAAAATTGAAACTCAGCGAATCTACACTTAAGGCCCAGTTTTAACGGGGTCATATAAGCGATTCCACCCTCCGCCTCCGGGCCCAGGGCCAGGCACCGAAGGCCTGGGCCCACCCGACTCCCACCTGGGCGCCCCGAACCTTCCCGAGAGCGTCGTAGTACTCCAAGTACGGGAGGGAGGAGACCCCTCCCCTGAACAGCTCGTACGCCTTCACCGCCTCCCTCCACTCCTCCCGGAACTCCGTCGCATCCACGTAGAGGTAAGGCTCGAATCCCTCCGGGTCCTCCCAGTTCTCTGCGAACAGGAAGCTTCTTACTCCACGCCAAACCAAGCCCTCCCCTATGTCTTCCAAGGCCGCCCACAGCACCCCCACATCTGCCAGCCTGTGGGCTACAATATGGTCCGGATGGAGGCTGGCCCTCCAGTGCGCTATCACCACCTGGGGCCTGATCTCCCTTATCTTTTGGGCCACGGCCAGCCGGGCCTCTCTGGAGTCCGTCACCTCCCCGTCTGGGTACCCTAAGAAATGCACTTCTACCCCCATCCTCCGGCCGCACTCTGAGGCCTCTTCTTCCTTCTGTCGGCCGTAATCTTTTGGGGACTTTCGGGGATGTCCCCGTTCTCCTAAGCTCAGGTGGAGCAGGTGCACCTCCGCCCCCAAGTGGGCCTGCTTGATCAAGACAGCGCCGCAGGAGATCTCCATATCCCCGGCATGCGCTCCTATGGCCAGAATCCTGGGCCTTCCCATTACAGCTCCTTGTGCAGTATAGCGAACCTACGGCTTTCCCTGAACCCAAACCTCCCGTATAGCTTGGCAGCCTCGTCCCCAGTCCACAGCACCCATGCGTTGTGGAGGCCCTGCTCCGCCATGGACCTCAGCGTCCGGGCCAGCAGCACCGTCCCTATGCCCTTCCCCCTGAAGCCCTCAGCCACCCCGAAAGGCCCGAAGTGCTCCCCCTCGTATTGGCAGTATCCCACCACCTCCCCCCCACAGGTCGCTAGGACGAACTGCCCGGAGGAGAAGGTCCCCTCGTGGACCCTGGCGAGGTTCCTCAGGGCCAGCCACTCCCAGTCCCAGGGGACCTGGGAGCGGAGGAACCTCCGGAAGGCCGAAAGCCACCGGGGACTGTAGGCGTGGAATTCGACCCCCTGTGAGGCGAGCTCTTCCTCCCTGCGGAACACTTCCTCGGGGAATCGAGGGGGCCAGAGCGATGTGTCCATGGCCAGAGGCCTGGATGCCACCCGGTACCCTCTCGCCCGGAAGAACCTCAGCCCCTCAGGGTAGGCCCTCTCGTCCACCCCCGGGACTATATATGCCGTGGGGTACGAGGCCACCCAGACATCCCTTTTACCGGCCCCCCAGAACCTCCTCTCTACCTCCTCCAACAGGGCCGAGCCCACTCCTCTCCCCCTGCGCTCCGGCTCCACCGCCATAGCCAGGATCCATGCCCTCGTGCCGGAGGGCTCCATAGGGAAATGAAAACCTTCCCCACATATCCCCAAGGCGAACCCGACCATCCTGCCATCCTCCCGGACCACCGGGCAGAACTCCTCCCGGAAGTTCGGGTCTAAAAGCACCCGGGCCTCCAGCCTGGCAGGGGATATGGGGTCGGCCGGGAGGCTTCGGTTCCAGACGTCCACCAGTTCATCTATGTCTCCGCTCCGAAAGACCTCTATACGCATCTATGCCTCCCCTTCGCGGAAGATCGGCTGGAGCAGGCACCGGCCACCGACCACGTCTATGGCCTCCACCCGGACCCACCGCCTATCCTCCACCTGGAAGGTGAATCCCTTCTTCCCCGAGAGTTCCGGTGGGGGCTCCTCGCGGTAGAGCACCTCCCCTTCCGAGCGGACCTGGACCTCCTTGATGGGGAAGGTCCACTCTAAGCCCAGCCACAGCTCCCTGTCGAAGGCCTTATATGTCGTGGCCACGATCTCCCCCGTCGTCAGGAAGGACCGCCCTTCCCTCAGAGCACAGGCCAACTCACGAATGTCCTCCCCCGACGCCTCCACATAGTTCGCCAACCCCCCGACCCCCAACATATATACCCTGAGTCCCTGTTCCAACAAAGTCTCGTACCGCCTTATCTCCTCCGGTTCCCCGGAGAGCCCGAACAGCCAAATGTGGGGGCTCCATAGGTCTCGAATCTTCCTCAGGGACAAGTCTGTATTGTCCAGACGGGCTGTCACTCCGTCGGCTTCCTCCACCCGGGCGGCGATCAGGTCGAGGCACCCCTCCTCCGGGACCTCCCCCTTGGGCACGATGTACAGCCCTCTTCCGGGGAGCCTTCCCCCTTGCCTACGGCATCCCGACCCCGCCCGGACCTCCCGGCCTATCCTCAGAGCCCCTTCGGGCCCATCCTCCCCCCATACTAAGTCCACCCCTGGACGGAGGGAGGTATCCCCTACGGGCACAGCTAAGACTCTGCGGCCGGCAAGCCTGCGGTATCCCTCTATTCCCAGATCATCCACTAACCCCTCGAAATCCCCCGGACGCCGGATACCCAGGCAATATACGACCGGGAATGTCCACACCCCTCCGGACGGGACCTCCACACTCCCCCCGAGGGCGAGCCCGGCGCACGCCGTCCAGTCGTCCCGGTCCTCCACGTAGAACTCCCCTCCGGCCTGGGGACACAACACCCCCAGGCCCAACCTGCCGTTCCAGAGATAGAGGAAAGGAGAATCCGAAATAGTTCGCCGTCCCCCGCAGGAGAAGCGACCTTCCCCCCCCTTCCAATAGGCCCCCTTGAACACGTTATCGCCCGGCCCGGTGCGGAACCCGAACCAAGTCCGCTCCATGGACTTAAGCCTTACAGGAGCATCTGCCCGAAGGCGCAACTCCTCAGCGAACAGGGACAGACCTTCGAAGAACGTGTACACCAGCTCCCCGGAAAGGGGCCCTAACACGACGGTCCCGAGCCGAAGCTCGGCCTTAAGTTCGTCCACCCTGACCACCTCCCACCTGACCCCCTGCAGGCGGGATGTCAGAACCTTTCTGTCTACCTCGGCCCTGTACTTGGGGACGCCGTCGAACACGACCCGAGGGGCGTCCCTCCCCCCTCCTGCCCATAGCCGCACTAACCTGCCCGAGGCTCCGACCCTGTCGAACGTTACACCTAAGGGGAGACCGTCCTCCCCTTCCCAGCGCACCTCCAAGAGTTCCCGGCGCTCCTTTACCTCCATCACCTTTACACCTTCAAGAAATGACCGCTGACTTTGAAATAGGCCTTTATAAGCTAACTGAAGATCCTTAGGGGCCCCAAAAAGTATCTGAGCGAAGCGAAGAACCTTTTGGGGCTATAATCCCCTCTCCCTCCTGAAGAGCCGATACAAACCCTTCAGGACCAGGTCTGGGTCCACCACATCCACGCGTTCCTCTAACGCGGGCAGCACGAAATCCAGCCCACCCCCTGTAGCCACCACGGTCGCATCCCCCACCTCCCCACGGGCCCTTTTCACCAGCCCGTCTACCAGCGAGGCCGTCCCGTACAGCAGGCCGGACCGGATGCAGTCCACGGTGGAACAGCCCAACAGCCCCACCCCGTGCTTCGGCTCCACAAGAGGCAAAAGCGAGGTATGCTCGTGCAGGGCAAGGGACATGAGCTTTGGCCCTGCCGCTATGACACCCCCCAAGAAGGCGCCGTCCCCGGAGACCACATCCACCGTAATAGCAGTGCCCACGTCCACAACCACAACCGGCCCCCCCACACTGCGGTATGCCTCGGATGCAGCCGAAAGCCGGTCCACCCCCACCGAATCCGGGTCGTCGTAGGACACCTCTATCCCCCAGTCCGACCTTCCCCTTGCCACCAAGGGTTCCACGCCCGAGAGCCCCCGGAGGGCGGCGGTCCACACCTTCGTTGTTCCCCTGACCACCGAACCCACGACCGCCCCCCGGACATCGCTGAGGGAAATCCCCCTGGCGCACAGAAGGCCCTCTAAGGTCCCGACAGGATCTTCCACCTCTAAGGGAGCTCCCGTCCTCCAAGCAAGCTTCCTCCCCCGGAAGGCCCCTATATGGACCCCGGAGTTCCCTATATCCACTGCCAACACCGTCATCGC
>DTXA01000204.1 GCA_012962735.1 Candidatus Latescibacterota bacterium | reverse complement strand
ACCTGGGCCGGAGCCTGAGCCTCTCCTCCACCCACGCCCTTGCGAACTCCTTGTCGTCTAAAAGGCCCAGCTCCTCCAGCCTGCCTATCACCTCCTCCACGACCTCCCCATCGAAGCCCGCCCTCGCCAACCTATCCTTGATCTGCCGCACAGTCTTGGGCCTGGCCAAGTACCTAAACGCCACCTCCTTGGCCCGCCGCACCTGATCCTCGTGCAGCAGCCTCCCCACCTCCCCCTCGTCCAACTCCATCCCCTCCTGGAGGTTCCAGGCCAGCACCGTCTCCGCCAGAAGCTCTAGGACCTCCTCCTCCAGAACCACCCTTACCTTTCTCCCCCGCCGCTCCAAGCGGACAACCTTCACCCCGTCTCGCCCGTCTCCGGAAGGCGCAGGTCAACCCGCAAGGCCTCCCGAAGCTTGGCCTCTATCTCCTCCGCCACCTCGGGGTGTTCCTTCAGGTATGCCTTGGCGTTCTCCCTACCCTGCCCGAGCCTTACGTCCCCATAGGAGAACCAGGTCCCGCTTTTGGTTATGATCCCGTTCTCCACACCGAGGTCCACTAAGTCCCCCTCCTTGGAGATGCCGTACTGTCCCCTACCGAACATAAGGTCAAATTCGGCAGTGCGGAACGGTGGGGCGAGCTTGTTCTTCACCACCTTTACTCTGATGCGGTTGCCTATCTCCTGCTGCCCCTCCTTTATGGAACCTATCCTCCTTATATCCATCCGCACACAGGAATAGAACTTCAGCGCCTGCCCACCTGTGGTAGTCTCGGGATTTCCGAACATAACCCCTATCTTTATCCTGAGCTGGTTGGTGAAGATCAGGCACGTCCGGGACCGGCTCACGTTCCCGGTTAGCTTCCTCAGCGCCTGCGACATAAGCCTCGCCTGCACTCCCACCTGCGCATCCCCCATTTCTCCCTCAAGCTCCGCCCTGGGCACTAAGGCGGCCACCGAGTCTATCACGATAACGTCTAAGGCATTGCTGCGCACCAAGGTGTCCGCTATCTCCAGGGCTTCCTCCCCGCAGCTCGGCTGGGAGACCAAAAGGTCGTCCACATCAACACCGATCTGTCTGGCCCACACCGGGTCCATGGCGTGCTCCGCATCTATGTATGCTGCTAGCCCTCCCCGCTTCTGGGCTTCCGCCACGATGTGCAGGGCCAACGTGGTCTTTCCCGAGGCCTCGGCCCCGAATATCTCCACTATCCTCCCCCTGGGAACCCCCCCTATCCCCAACGCCGCATCCAATGTTAAGGATCCCGTAGAGATGGCCTCCACCGCCACCTGCGCCCCCTCCTCCCCCAGCCTCATAATCGACCCCTTACCGAACTGCCGGTTGATCTGCGCCACCGCCAGCTCTAACGCCTTGCGCTTTTCCTCTGGGACTTCTGCCATTGCGATCACCCTCCTTTCAGAGGAATACTTCCGACGGGCTTACCTTCGGAGACAGGAACGAACATCTTGCCCAACGACATCTTCTCCAAACCGATTTAGGCCAACCGTTCCTCGGCCACCCTCACATATTCCTCGTCTATCTCGAAACCGATGAAATCCACCCCAAGCCTTCGGCAGGCCAAGGCTGTGGAGCCTATACCTATAAAAGGATCCAACACGAGCCTTGTCTTCTCCAGCCCGTGGAGCTTTATACACATCTCCGGTAGCTTCACCGGGAAAGTGGAGGGGTGGGGCCTTTCCCTGTCTCGGCGGTTTATCGTCCTATAGGGTATAAACCAGACGTTCCCCCGACATCTCAGGTCTTTATTTGCTGACTTCCATCTTCCTATGTTGCTCTTATCCTGGTACCTCACCCCTACTGCCAGCCTGTCGAGCTTTACATCCCCTTCCTTGGTGAAGTGGAATATGTGCTCCCCGCAGTCGTGGAGGAAACGGGAACCCCCTATGGGCTTATAATGTCCCACCGCTATATCGCCGACGATATTGGCATAGTCTCCCACGTCTCTCTTCTCTATAGCTATGCTCTTAACCCAGTAGATTAGGTTCTGGAGGACGAAGTGCTTCCTGACCCTGTCCGCCACATCGAAGGGTGTCCAGGGATCAGTGGGTTTCCCTCCTATATTGAGGAAGAAGGACCCATCGGGCTTCAAAACACGCTTGATCTCCCTCGCAACTTCCTCCATCCAATCCAAATACCGCTCTTTAGGCAACCTGTCCTTATATTTCCCGTAACTAACCCCGATGTTGTATGGAGGGGAAGTGATCACAACATCCACGGT
>DTXA01000203.1 GCA_012962735.1 Candidatus Latescibacterota bacterium | reverse complement strand
TTCCTCCCCACCCCCGGGATGATGCCCTACGAGGACGTACAGGTACAGCTTTTGGACCTTCCTCCCTTACATCCCGATACGACGGAACCATGGGTATACCACCTTATACGGAGCTCCGACCTCGTGCTCGTCGTCGTCTCGCTCTCGGATGACCCGGAGGGGCAGGCGTTGGAGGCATTAGGGCTCTTGGAGGACGCGAAGGTCCGCCTCACCGGGGACGGGGCCAAGCCCGGGATATTGGTCGCGAACATGGCCGACCTGGACGGGGCGGAGGAAAAAGCTCGTCCCCTGGAGGCCCTGGGGATGCCAGTGGTCCTCGTCTCCGCGGAGACAGGGTACGGGCTGGAGGAGCTTAAGGAGGAGATATTCCGCAGGCTCGAGGTCGTGAGGGTATACACCAAAGAGCCCGGACACAAGCCAGACATGGATAAGCCCTACGTCCTTCCGAAGGGGAGCACCGTGCTGGATTTGGCCGCTGCCATACATAAGGATCTAGCTAGGAACTTCCGCTATGCAAGGATATGGCGAAAGGGGAGATATGAGGGGATAAGGGCCCCGAGGGACCTTGAGGTCCAGGACGGGGACATATTGGAGGTACACGGAGGATGAAGCGTGCCCTTGTGGCCTTGCTCGCACTGTCCTCCTGTTCCAGCGGGGGAGGCTCCGGGCGGGCCGAGCTCGTGTACTGGTCCGCCGCAAACGTGCAGGAGGTGGAGCTTGCGGAGAAGCTCACCGAAATGTGGAACGAGGGACATCCCCAGATCCATGTGGTCCACCTCCCCATCCCCGAGAGTAGGTCCAGCGAGGAAGTCCTCCTTGCTGCCGTAGCGGCCAGGACCACGCCTGACATATGTTCGGTGATATGGCCAGGGGTGGTGGAGCAGTTCGTGAGGGCAGGGGCGCTCGTGAGGCTGGACACGTTCCCGGACTTCTTCTCGGTCATGGAATCCCGGGTGGGCAGGAAGATCCTGGAACAGTACAGGTCCTCGGACGGGGGATTCTACCAGGTGCCCTGGAAGACGAACCCTATACTCATAGAGTACAACAAGGAGCTCTTCGAAGAAGCGGGGATAGAAAGGCCCCCGAGGACCTATTCGGAGTTCTTGAAGGCTGGGGAGAAGGTAACCAAGGACTTAGACGGGGACGGGATACCCGACAGGTGGATGATGTTCGTGAGCACCGATGTCAGGTGGTGGCAGAGGTTTTTCGACTTCTACGCATTCTACATAGCTGCCTCGGGGGGAAGGACGCTGCTCGAGGGTGGGGAGGTGGACTTCGAGGACAGCGCCGCGGTCCAGGTCTTTAGGTTCTTCCGGGAGGGGTTCGAAAGGGGGATATTTCCGAGGTCAGGGTTCCAGGTGGATGCGTTCCTGGGAGGGTTCGTAGCAGCACAGGTGACGGGTCCATGGAGCATCCCGTACCTCGAGAAGTACAAGCCCGAGGGCTTCCGGTACGATTTCATGGAGATCCCGGTCCCGGACGGATACGAAGGTCCGGTATATACCTACGGTGACCCGAAGAACATCGTGATATTCTCGACGTGTGGGCATCCCCGTAGGGCGTGGGAGTTTGTTAAGTACCTCATAAGCGACGAGGCGGACAGGATGCTCTTGGAGGTCACCAACCAGCTACCCATAAGGAGGAACCTCCTCGAGGACCCGAAGTTCTCGGATTACTTCAAGAAGAACCCTATGATGGTCAAGTTCGCCCGTCAGGTTCCTCACACGAGAGGGGTGGACCTCGTCCCGGAGCTCAAGGAGATATTCGACGCTATCTCCATGGAGTTCGAGGCCACGTGTATCTACAGTAGGAAGTCCCCCGAGGAGGGGATAAGGGATGCGGCAGAGAGGTGCCGTCAGATATTGATGGAGTAAGGCGACGATGGCGTCGGAGCCTGTCCGAGGGGAAGTACGGAGGGGGTAGGATGAAGCGTGGGACGGTGGGGTATCTGCTTTGTCTCCCCTACATCGTTCACTTCCTCGTCTTCATGGCGTATCCTTTGGGGTTCTCCTTAGTCCTGGTCTTCCACAAGTGGGATATAGTCTCCCCCATGAAGTGGGTGGGCCTCTCAAATTTTGTAAGACTCGCATCCGATTCCCTGTTCTTCAGGGCCCTTTACAATACCTTCATCTTCCTCTCCATCCACATCCCCCTCCAGGTAGCCGTGGCCCTCTTCTTCGCGGAGCTTCTGAACCGTAAGCTCAGGCTCATAGGACTTTTCAGGGCGGCTTACTTCGTCCCCGTGGTGGTCTCCGGGGTCGTGGTCACGATACTCTGGCAGCAGCTGTACGCCGACACAGGGGTCCTGAACGAACTCTTAGCTAAGCTCGGCCTCGGAAGGGTTCCGTGGCTCACGAGCCCGAGCTGGGCCATGCCGTCGATAGCGATCATGGCGACCTGGAAGAACGTGGGCCTTTACATAGTGATGTTCTTAGCCGGACTCCAGGGGGTACCCAGGGACCTTTACGAGGCAGCAGAATTGGATGGAGCATCCAAGTTGCAGCAGTTCTTCCATATAACTTTGCCGATGTTGAACCCCGTCGTGGTCTTAGTGCTCGTGCTCTCGACCATAGGGGGTTTCTCGCTCTTCATAGAGCCCTACGTCATGACCGGCGGTGGTCCCCTTAACTCCACGCTCTCGGCCGTCCTATACATCTACAAACAAGCCTTTTACTTCTATCGGATGGGGTACGCGGCGACCTTAGGGTTCGCTTTCGCGCTCATAATATTCGTGGTGGTGGCGCTCCAGAGGCGCTTTGTGGAGAGGGAGGTGTATGTATAGGTGGTCGCACGTCCTTTCGTATTCCGTCCTGCTTGCAGGCGCGCTCGTCTTCGTGTACCCTTTCCTCTGGATGGTGGCAGCCACTTTTAAGCCCGAGACCGAGATACCTTCCTTCGGGCTCGTGCCGAGCCATCCGACCCTGGAAAGTTACAGGATCGTCTTCGATAGGGTTCCTATAGGCCGCTCCTTCCTCAACAGCATGTTGGTCGCCCTTTCTGTAACCGCCTCGGTGTTAGTCTTCGGCTCCATGGTCGGGTACGGGCTTTCGAGGTTGCCCTTTAAGGCGAGGGGGCCGCTCTTCGGGGTCCTGCTCTTCACTATGATGGTCCCCTTCCAGTTGACCCTTATACCCACATACGTCCTCATGGTGAAGTTCCGCTGGGTGGATACGTACCTCGCCCTCATAGTTCCCGGCGCGGTGAGCGCTTTCGGGATATTCCTCTTCAGGCAGTTCTTCATGAGCATACCCCAGGACCTTATAGACGCTGCGAGGATAGACGGATGTGGGGAGCTTTCCATCCTGTTCAGGGTAATATGGCCCCTTTCCAAGCCGGCAATGGTCACCGTAGGGATACTGACCTTCATGGCGAGCTGGAACGACGTGCTCTGGCCGATGATCGTCATAAGGGAACCGAAACTTATGACCATGCCGCAGGCCGTAGCTCTCTTCGCCGTAGGGGGAAGGGCCGAGCTTTTGGGGCCGAAGCTTGCCGCGGCTACTCTTTTAGCCCTGCCCATAATTTCTGCTTATGTATTCTTCCAGAGGCACTTCGTAGAGAGCATGGCGAGGACAGGTCTTAAGGGGTGAAGCTATGGGGAGAGGGGACAGGATGGGTTTAGGCGTCTTAGCAGGGGCTGTGGCACTGTGCGGGTTCCTCGTGGGCAACCCCTACTACCTGGGGGTGCTCACCTTCGTAGGGATGTACGTGCTCGTAGCCACGGGCCTGAGCCTGCTTATGGGGTACGCAGGCCAGATATCACTTGGGCATGCTGCGTTCTTCGCGGTGGGGGCGTACACCTCCGGACTCCTCACGACGAGGGCCGGGTTACAGCCTGTGCCGGCACTCTCGATCGCTTTGACCTTAGCGGGCCTCCTGGCGGTCCTGGTGGGCCTTCCCACGCTCAGGCTCAGGGGCCACTACCTTGCTATGGCTACCTTGGGGTTCGGGGAGATAGTCCACATATTCCTGAACGCCTCGGTGTCCCTTACGGGTGGGCCCTCCGGGTTCGGTGGGATACCGAGCTTGGGGATAGGACCCCTGAGCTTGGAGGGCCCGAGGGAGTGGTACATCGCGACCTGGGCCTCCTCCTTCTCAGCCTTGATCCTGACGTTGAACCTGATCCACTCCAGGGTCGGGAGGGCCCTGCGTACCCTTCACACGGGTGAGGTGGTCGCAAGTTCAGTTGGGGTGCACGTGGCGAAGTACAAACTTTACGCCTTCGTCTGGAGTGCGCTTTTGACTTGTCTTGCAGGAAGTTTGTACGCTCACTTCGTGACCTTCGTGAGCCCGAGCACCTTTGGGCTTAAGGAATCCATATTGTTCGTGACCATGGTCGTGGTGGGAGGGATCTCGTCCGTGTGGGGGGCGGTGATAGGTGCTGTGCTCCTGGGGCTCCTACCCGAGGTGCTGAGGGGGTTCAGGGACTACGATATACTGGTTTACGGTGGGATACTACTGAGTATAATGCTCTTCGCCCCTCAGGGGATCTTCGGGGCACTGAGGGGACTTTTGCGACGGTAACTATCCTTCGGGACCGGGGGCTTCCGTCCCTGTTTAGATTTATGAAGATGTTCCCCCCTGAGTATCAGGTCTATCTGCTCGCCGTCCAGGACCTCGTACTCCAGGAGG
>DTXA01000202.1 GCA_012962735.1 Candidatus Latescibacterota bacterium | reverse complement strand
CATATTCTCGCTGGACGGTCCGGAGGAAGTGCACGACGAGATCAGGAACCGTAGGGGGACGTTCAGGAGGGCCACCTCCGGCATAATGGCCGTGAACCGCCTCAAGAAGGAGAGGGGTACCGACAAGCCCGTTATAAACATAAACAGCACCATATTTGATTTCAACTACCACCTCCTCTCCGAGATGGCGGAGATAGCCGACCGGTTGGAGGCCAAGACCATAACCTTCCACCACTTGATATTCATAAGTCGGAGGACCTACGAGGAGCACAACCGTATCTTCAGGGAGCTCTTCGGCGTTGAGAGCTTCGATTGGGCCGGGTTCGTGGAGGACGAGCTGCCCCACATAGACACCGACGTCCTTATAGACGAGATACACAAGCTCCGCAGGCGGAGGGACCTAAGGGTAACGTTCTATCCCAACTTTACCGATGAGGAGATAAGGCGTTACTACACCTCCTTCGACTTCCTTCCGGACAGTTACAAACGTAGGTGCCTAAGCCCTTGGATGGTGGCCTACATATTCCCGGACGGTTCGGTGAGACCGTGCCTCTCCTTGAACCTATCGGTCGGGAACATAGGGGACAGCTCTTTCAAGGAAATATGGAACGGGGAGGAGTACAGGCGCTTCAGGAGGATAGTCAAGGAGCGGGGCTTCTTCCCGGTTTGTCCCAAATGTACAGAATTCTATAGGTTTTAGATATGGTCAAGGTCCTTCACATTATAACCAGGTTGGACCGAGGAGGATCGGCGGAGGCGGTTATGCGGTTGACCGAGGGGCTAAAAAGGGGCAGGTACAGTGTCAAGCTCGTGACGGGTCGCACCCTCGAGCCACAGGAGGACGTAGATGAGTTCTCCGCAAGGATCGGGGTTCCTGTAGTCCGCGTAGAGGAGCTGAGGAGGGAGGTGAGCCCTATAGACGACCTGAAGGCTTTAGTCAAACTGAGGTCCATCGTAGCTATGGAGAGGCCGCATATAGTTCACACCCATTCCTCCAAGGCGGGAATTTTGGGCAGGATCGCGGCAAGGCTCGCGGGATGTCCCGTGGTGGTCCACTCCCCTCACGGGCACGTCTTCTACGGTTACTTCGGGAAGCTTCGGACCTGGGGCGTGGTCTTGGCCGAAAGGCTCGCCGCCCGTATGACCGACAGGATATTCACCCTGACCGAACTCGGAAAGAGGGACCATCTGAGGTTCGGCGTAGGGAGCCCGGATAAGTTCGTGGTGGTCCCCTGCGGCATAGACCTCTCAAAGTTTTCCTCGCCGCGCAGGAGCCGTGAGGAGGTTAGGGAGGAGTTCGGCTTCTCCTGTGAGGTCGTCGTGGGTTGGGTCGGAAGGCTCGTGCCGATAAAGGGATGCGAGTATTTTCTACGCGCCCTTAAGATCGTCCTGAGGGAAAGGTCGGAGGTAAGGGGGCTTGTAGTGGGCGACGGACCTTTGAGGAAGAAGTTGGAGGAGCTTTCCGAAGGACTCGGGATCTCGGGAAGGGTGGTCTTCTCGGGAGCGAGGGAGGACATCCCGGAGGTGATGCACGCCATCGACCTCCTCGTCCTGACATCCCTGAACGAAGGGCTCGGGAGGGTACTTTTGGAGGCCATGGCCTGCGGGGTGCCTGTGGTGGCCAGCCGGGTCGGGGGAGTGCCCGAGATCGTGATCCACGGGGAGACGGGGCTCCTGGTCCCCCCGGCGGACCCCCGAAGGACCGCGGAGGCCATATTGGAGGT
>DTXA01000201.1 GCA_012962735.1 Candidatus Latescibacterota bacterium | reverse complement strand
ATCGTCCACTTTAAAGAGGCCTCTCCTTCGGTCTAATACAAGGGGGCGAAGCGAAGAACTTTTTGGGGTTATATCTAAAGGGCGTACAGTTCCTCGTCCCCTATGGGCGATAGTCCGGCCTCGCGCAACAGCCTCTCAGCTTCCCTTGGGTCCTCTACCTCCACCACCAAAACTGCCCTCCTGCCCGACTCCTCCACGAACCCATATGCGTCCTCTACGTTGATCCCCTGGTTGGCCAACACCTGCAACACCCGGTGCAACCCCCCCGGTCGGTCCTCCATCGGCACAGCCAAGACCTCTTGAAGGGAGACGGAAAGCCCCGCATCCTTAAGTCTCCCGAGCGCTTCTTCCGGCCTGTCCACCAATAGCTTCACCACCCCGAACCCGTTTGAGCTCGCTATGGTGATGGCCCGGATGTTGACCTCGGCCTCGGCCAACACTCCCGTGATCTCCTCGAGGCGTCCCGGCCTGTTTTCGGCGAACACTACGATCTGATATGCCATATCTCCCCCTCGATTTTCGATTTCGGACAGCTCTAAACTCCCCGCCTGTCTATTACCCGCATGGCCTTACCCTCCCCGGAGGGCAACCTACCCGGCTCTGAGAACTCCACCTTCGGGGTGATCAGTATCTCCTCCCTGAGGGCGCGCACGATCCTCTCTTGTAGGGCCTCTAACCGCCTAATGCCACCTCTCAGCAGCTCCTCCCTAACCTCTATCTGAACCACTATCTCGTCCATAGGCCCAACCTTCTCCAAAACGATCACGTAGTTGTTCCCCACCTCGGGGAACCCCATCAGCACCTGCTCCACCTGCATGGGAAAGATGTTCACACCCTTTACGATGAACATATCGTCCGTCCGCCCCTTGATCCGGGAGATCCGCCGGTGCGTGCGGCCGCAGGGACAGGGGTCGGGATAGACGAAGGCCAGGTCCCTCGTGCGGTATCGCAAAAGCGGCGTCGCCTCCCTACAGAGGGTCGTGAACACCAACTCCCCCTCCTCCCCCTCGGGAACCAGCTCCAAGGTCTCCGGATCTATAACTTCCAATATGTACTTGTCCTCCCAGACGTGCATCCCTTCCTTACAGGGACACTCAAAGGCCACCCCCGGGCCATTCATCTCGGAGAGCCCGTATGAGTTAAAGACGTCCATTC
Source organism: Candidatus Latescibacterota bacterium (assembly GCA_012962735.1). Taxonomy (GTDB): domain Bacteria; phylum Latescibacterota; class 4484-107; order B68-G9; family B68-G9; genus B68-G9. Next base: position 826 of record DTXA01000201.1, on the reverse strand, counting down.
CGTATGCCTCCTCTATGCGCCTGCGCACCTCTTCGGTGTGAGGCTCTGCGCCCACGAACGCCATGCGGAGCTCGGTGTCCTCCTTGGGGTCTATCCCCATCTCCCGGAAGGTCTCCAAGAGCTTCAGCGCATAGCTCGGTATTACGTGTATGGCGGTAGTCCCGAACTGGCGCATCAGCATAATCTGCCTGCGGCTGTTGCCCGCCCCCGATGGGATCACCAGAGCCCCTATCCGCTCCGCTCCGTAATGCAACCCCAGCCCTCCTGTAAACAACCCGTAGCTCATCATGTTTTGGAACACATCTCCCTTGCGCATACCGGCCATGTAAAGGCACCGGGCCACCAGGTCCGCCCAGGTATCTATGTCCCTTCGTGTGTGATACACCACCGTGGGCGTGCCCGTCGTTCCGGAGGAAGCGTGCAACCGCACCACCTCCTCTTTAGGCACGGCCAAGAACCCATACGGGAAACCTCTCCTCAAGTCCTCCTTAGTGGTGAACGGTATGCGCCTGAGGTCGTCCAGGCTTCTTATGGTTTCGGGGGAGACGCCCTCCCCGCCTAAGACCCCTCCGTAATAGGATGTGCACAGGGCCCGGGCTACTGTCTCGCGCAACCTCTCGGCCTGAAGCGCCTCCAATTCCTCCCTGGGAAGTAGCTCCACCTCCCTATCCCAGAACATACGACCTCCTTCCAAAAAGTAACGTCTCCTGCGGGCCATGGGAATGCCTCTCAGGTAGTAGAAGATAACCTTCTCAGCCCTATTTCGCAACTCGAGCGTTTCACGGCCTCCTCCATTTCGCTCCCGGGTGTGCGTCCTCTACAATTT
>DTXA01000200.1 GCA_012962735.1 Candidatus Latescibacterota bacterium | reverse complement strand
GCCTGGGAGGACTCGAACCCCCGACCTAGGGGTTAGGAACCCCTCGCTCTATCCAACTGAGCTACAGGCGCAAATTATTTTGCCGCAACCTCAATCATTATACCATGAGCAGCAAAATAATCTCCAAACCCCGTTTGATACTCGTCAAGCTCCGCCTGCTTATATTCAGTATAGCCAATTAGGGCCGGAAGATCAAGGTTCGTCTGGGACAGAGCATTGCGATTTTGCACTTTCCAGCTTGAAGTAGACCTGCTTGGCCGCGGCCTGCTCCGCCTCCTTCACCCTCCTCCCCCGGCCGATCCCCTCCAGCCCGGCGACCTCGACGCGGACGGTGAAGACCTTCTGGTGGTCGGCCCCTTCCTCCCGGAGCAGGGTATAGACCGGCCGTGCTCCCTGTCGTTGGGCTTCCTCCTGGAGGAGCGACTTGTAGTCCATCGTCCGCTGATGCTTCTCCACCTTCTCTACCTCATCGCCGAGCTGCTCCACCACGAACTGGGCCGCACGCTTGTAGCCCTTCTCCAAGAAGATCAGGCCGACTAGGGCCTCAAACACGTCGGCGAGGATCGATCTCCGCCTCCGCCCCCCGCTCTCCTCCTCCCCCACGCCGAGGAAGAGGGCCTCGCCCAGGCCGAGCTCCCGGGCCCGCTCCGCCAGGACCGGCCCGCTCACCACCACCGACTTGATCTTGGTCAGCTCACCCTCGGTGTAGCCAGGGAAGTTTTGAAATAGATACTCACTGATCGCCAGTTCGATCACCGCATCTCCCAAAAATTCCAATCGCTCGTTCGACTCTAGCTCCTCGGGGCGTTCGTTGACATAAGAGCTATGGAGAAAGGCCTGCCGAAATCTGTCCAGGGCGATCCCCAGGCCTAGCCGCTTCTCCAGAGCAGCCAGTGCCTTCTCGTTCGATCTTCCCTTGCCGCTTCTCTCCTCGCGTGCCACGACCGGGATCACGGGCTAGAGGGTGATATCCTCGGTGAGGATCTCCTCTCCCTCCTCGCTCTTCTTCACCTCCTCGTGGTATCTTTCCAGCACCATCTTCTCCAATTTGAGCCTGAAGTCATTATCTATCGGGTGGGCGATGTCGCGGAATTCCCCCTTCCCCACCTCGCGGCTGGGCATGGCGACGAACAACCCCTCCTTCCCTTGGATCACCTTGACCGAATGGACGATGAAGACATCGTCGAAGATGACGGAGCAGAAGGCCTTTAGATTCCCCTCGTTCCGCATCGGCCTGATCTCCACCTTAGTGATCTCCATAACCCACCTCTGCTTGCGCAAATAATCAGCTCATCCTAGCATATACCTGCCCTCGGTTCAAGAGCCCTGGCTGCTGACACGTACCCAGTTTCATCTGATCTCCT
>DTXA01000199.1 GCA_012962735.1 Candidatus Latescibacterota bacterium | reverse complement strand
CCTTGGCCTCCTTTACCTCGGGGCTTGCCCATATTTCTTCAAGGCTTTTCCCCTGGCAGGCTTCCTGCAATTCCATCTTGTCCTCCTTTCAGACAGAAAAGGGCCGACGACAGGCTTGTGCCTGCTGTCGGCCCTTGGTGCGAGCGTGGGAGAAAATGCTCCCGTGCTCTAATCAGTGGCCGTTACCGTAGTCTCGCTCAAGCATCCGCCTCCACCGGACAGCCTTAGCGACCGCCCGGGCATCAGGCGGGGGAAGCCTCAAGGAAGCTATCGCCTCGGCAAGTCTAAAGCTTGCCGAGGGGGATTTTCCCCTTGTGGCTTCCTCGGCTTCCCGATACACGGGCCCAAGCTTGGGGTGGTCGGCCACCACCCGAACCCGGGCCTCCAGCTCAATTCTGGATCTCATACACCTCTCCCCTCCTTTCTTCTACGAGGGGGTCGGCTGAGGCCGCCCAACCCCCTCCTCTTTTTCTTCTGTACCCCTCGGCCTTCAGCGCATGGTAAATCATGCGCTGGGCCAGATTCGATGCTTCTTTCAATCCCAACCCCGCCCTGTGGGCCTCCAGTGCGGCCGTGAAGGCCCACATACGGACGTCATACCACCTCCCCTCCCAAGACAGCTTCTGTCGAAGACACCTTGGGACCACCCGGCGGAGGAGGTGAAGGGACAGGGCTGTATAGTCCTCCACCTCCTCGCCTGGGAGGGAGGGAAGGGGAACGAAGGCTTCTTTGTGGTGGACGGTCCTCACTCCTTTGGCCACCTAGTAGTTTCCACCTCGCCGCTCTCTTGGTGGACAAGGATCAGCGGGTGATCCTGGTCCACGACGGCGAGGCAGCCTGTCGTATGGGCACGCCCCGACCGGTATCCGCCCTGGATCTCTTTCTTCCAGAGCGGATTTCCCTCGAAGTGTGCCCAATACTGGCGCCCGAACCCCTTGAGGGTGGTCTTGGTCCGAGCGGTTCTATAGATCAGAAGGCGACCGCTCGGATCCTCCTCGGAGGGCATGAGACGAACATATCGTCTCTTCTCCTCCACGATTTTGTACTCGTTCGTTTCTGGGTTCTCTCGCAATGCCCTCTCAGCCTCCTGAAGAGGAATATTGCTCCAGCCGTGAACTTCGCCGAAATGCATGGTTTTGCGCGTCCAGAGCTTCTTGCCTACCTTCTTCACCACACCCATATCGGCGAATTCCACAACGATACCGG
>DTXA01000198.1 GCA_012962735.1 Candidatus Latescibacterota bacterium | reverse complement strand
CCTGTCGCAGGAGGCCACCGAGAGGGCCATGGGCTTCTCGCAGAAGATAGGCTTACCCGCACGGGCTGATGCCAGGGCCATCTCCTCGTGTAGGAAGCCCGGGGTGGCTACCACCACCGCATCCACCTCATCTAAGGCCAAAAGGTTCCGATAGTCCGAAAACGCCTGGGCCCCGAACTCCTCGGCCAGCTCCCGGGCCCTCCCCTCGTCGGAATCGGCGCAAGCCACCACCTGGGCCCCCTCGATCTCCTTCAGGGTGCGGGCTAAGGCCCTTCCCATGTTCCCGCACCCTATGACCCCTACACACACATCCTCCATCTCTCCCCCCTTTCTCGTTTACCAGGCCAGCAGGTTCTCGTCCAAAACCTTGCACAGTGGGCAATGCCCGCGGTTCGGGTGGCCTACTCCCTCCAGACCAGGCCGTCCTGTCGTATGTGCCACCGCTCCTCCCCGTCCGAGCTTTCCAGTACAGCCTCGAACAGGCTCTTAGTCGTCTCGACCTCGGGAGGCCACCTGTACCCCTCCACCTCCACGTCCTCTAAGCCCAACTCCTCGACATCCTCGGCGAACCTGCCGTGTTCGTTTCGGTACGCCCACTGCCGGTAGTATACCCTCCTCAGGGCCCACTTGGCCGCCTCCTCCGGCCTGGGCCTGAACACCTCCTCCCCGGTGCCGACGATCTTATCCGAGAACTGCACGTACCCCCACATCTCCGGGTAGTGCATATTGATCAGTCCCTGGGGCGACCAGACCCAGTTGTCCTCAGGGAAGGGGCGCCCTGTCTCGGGGTTGATCGCCTTGCGGTACCTTCCGTCCACAACCTCCACCTTCCACTCCACCCTGGAGAAGTTCACCCTCCATTGGTCCCCAGGTTGAGGGGGCTTCCGCCTCGGAGCGCACTCCTTCAACACCTCCCAAGGCAGAGCTATCTCCACGGTCCAGCCGTGGTCCTTGTCCCCTGGCCTGTTTATCGTCCCCTGAACATCTATTCCGGTCTTAAGCCCCTGGATGTCCCAGGAGAAAAGGGGCGGTCCACCGTCCCGGTATGGTCTGACCAGGAACAGGTCCCATTCTGTCCCGAAGGCATTGACCTCGAGTTCGTAGTACCGGTGGGTATCCCCGTCCGGATCTATGAACACCTCGAAGTCATTGTCCAAAAATATGATAGTGTCCCTTTGGGTGAGCGTGGCCCAGATGTCCGGCTCCTCGAGTTCCGCTCCCACGTAGAAGTAATCGTCGTCCCAGAGCATCTTAGCCCTCGTGCGGAACCGCGGCCGGGGCTTGAGGTCCCCCTCGATGTCCACGAAGTCCTCTGTCCAGGGGGCCTTGCTCCAGGATGGCTCTTCCAACTTCCCGTCCAAGACGATGGGCCCTTCGGCCCGGTAGCATATGTAATGCCTGGGGGAGAAGGGAAGCTTGGGCTCGAGGACCTTCTTACCGTACCCCGTGTCGATCCAGAGCAGGACCAGGCCAGCTGTGAGCATATACCGCATAGCGCACCTCCTCGAGGGTAGCTGTGGTCTTGACAGCGGGAGGGAAATTTATTATTATCTTTCCAAGGTGGCCCCATCGTCCAACGGTTAGGACACAGGATTTTCGATCCTGTAATGGGGGTTCGACTCCCCCTGGGGTCACCAATTTTTGTACCCCCTGAGACCCTTTAGGTACCCCTCCAGGTTCCTCCTACACTCCTCTACGCTGTCCCCCCCGAACTTCTCCAAAAAGGCATCCGCTAGCACCAGCGCCACGGCCGCCTCCGCCACCACAGCGGCGGCCGGCACCGCACACACGTCCGACCTCTCCTTGTGGGCCGGGACTGGGGTTAAGTCCTCCAGGTCCACAGATGGCAGGG
>DTXA01000197.1 GCA_012962735.1 Candidatus Latescibacterota bacterium | reverse complement strand
GGACGCCGTCCTCGTCCTCCCTGACCCAATCCTCCTCCTGGCATACCTGGCAGAACTTCGGCTCTTCCTTGCCCTCCTCCTCCGGAGGGCCACCTTCCCCTCGCGGCACAAACAGTTCACTGTACATTTCCCGCCCCAATTCCGCGAAACGGCGCTCCTTGGCCCGGTTGAGCCCGTCGTACAGCTCGGTCATCTTCTCCGCCCAGCGGGATGGCAACTTTCTCCCGACGATGAAGTCGAGAGGGCAGACCTCCACCGCGTCCAGAGCCAGATAGATGTCTCCCTTGTGGACAGCGATGAGCCGTCTGGCCACCTGCCACTTAAGCTCCTCCAGCTTCTCCCGAGCGGAGAGGGGAGCCAGGAAGTAGAAAGTACCGCCGCCGAGGTAGATGATGTTCAGGAAGAGGAGGCCAACCTTCCGCAACAGGAACCTGGCAACCGCCTCGCTGAGGAGTTGCAGATACAAAGAGCGTCCGCGAAGGCCCTTAGCCGCCCCGCTGGAGGTGATGGTGTAGATAAAATCCTGCACGCCGGAGATATCCCCGCCCACCAGCAGGAAGCGAGGATCCAACAGTTCCGAAGGGGGCTTTGCTTGGGGGCCTCCCTCCCACCATTTCCCGAGTGCATCCAGCAACCGGCGCAGCACCAACTCGCCGACCTCATCCTGGTACAGGCAAACGGCGATGGCGGCGGTGATGCGCGAGTGGTCGAACAGGGAGACGTCGGGCACAGCCTTGTAACACGCTGAGGGAACACACCAGGTGTATTTCTTCAGGAGGTGGTAGAAAGTCTCGACGTAGTTAGCGAAGCAAAGATCCAGGCTGTTAAGTTGTTCCATTTCGGAAGTGAACCTTCCCCAGAAAGCAGCATATTCCTCCGGAGTAACCCAACCGTCGCCAGCATGCGGGTTGAGCTTCCACTTCTGCCCGTCGCTTTCGAGCGAAAGAGGCGCGAGGGGATAGTAGAACTCCTCCCCAGGCGTGGGGATAGGCTTACCATCGGAATCACGAAGCCGGACACGGTCGAAGACGGAGCGGAGCCGCGAGGAGCCTCCTTTCGATTCCTCTTCTACCCTCTCCCCGGCCGACAGCCAATCAGCCAGGGCGACCAGCCTGGAGAGGTAATCAACAGGCTTGTGGTGATACAGCACCGCCGATAGTTCTCCCCGCCACTCCGACGGAATGTATTCGCTCACGAAGGCGGCGCTCCATTTGGCGTGAGCACCGTGAGGACCGCAATCTTCCTCGGTGAAGCTCTCATACCCCGGAGGAGACTCACCCGTCCGCTGCCAGAACTTGCCGATATCGTGCAACAAGGCTGCGAGAGCCACATGGAGCAACGCAGGAGCCATGCTCGTCCTCCTTCGACAGCGGTGGCTCTCTCGCCACCAACCTATCCTTTGTTTTCAGTCCCCTTGTCGTCGGGATAGCCTCTCGGAAACAGCCATTCTTACAGCCCCGGTACTTCAAGCCCCAAGGTTTATTCTTTCCATCCTACAAACCTACCACCATGTAACTCT
>DTXA01000196.1 GCA_012962735.1 Candidatus Latescibacterota bacterium | reverse complement strand
TGACCGAGTTGCGGGTGAAGTACAACGATAAGATAACGATATACCAAGATCGTTTAAAGGCGGTCGAGCTGGCAGAGCCAAGGGCAAGGCCAGCGCTCGGTACACTGCCACAGGCCGAGAAGGGGTAGACCAGGGGGAAGGCTTTAGGACCTATGCGACGGAGGGTTCTTACACCTCTCGCCATCTTAGCGGGGATAGTGGTCGTCTTCGTGGGGATGAGACACTTCTGCAGGGCCCGAGAGCGGAGGCTTCGGGCTCTGTTCGTCGGTCCCTATGAGACATCTGTGACGACAGAGCAGGTATATTATCCCCGCTGTAGTTACGATCTGGAGGAGTACAGCCGATATGCCGGCGGATATCCCCTCCCGGAGGCAGTGCCCCTGCCGGGGAAGAAGCCGGAATTGCGCCTTAAGTGGGTGGAGGAGATCGAGGGGGTAGAGGCCGTAACTGCTGCAACTATGCCAATTGAGGACCGTCTGCGGTGGCGCAGCGTCTACAGGGAGCGCATCCCATCTAAGTCGCTGCAGATCTCTTATCCTCCGTATGGAGCGGTTTTTCCCCCCAATTTCTGCGAGCCGGAAGTCGAATGGGAGGACGATGTGAACGATCTCTGGCAGGTCACGGTCGGGGTCTCGGGGACTTCTCTTAAAAGGAGCTTCATCACGGACGAAAGGCTGTGGTGGTTCCCCCGTAAGCTATGGATGACTCTCCGGGAGAAGGCCATGGAAGGCGATATCTGGGTTCAAGTCAAGGGAATACGGCGCACGGGCAGGTATGGGAGAAAGGGGGGGATTCAGGCATCTCCGGTCGTGCGCCTCCGGATCTCCTCCGACCCTGTGGACGATTACGTCGTGTACAGACTGGTCGCACCTCAATTCCAGACGCTCGAGACCCCTGATACCTTCATAAGGGATATAAGATCGTTCGAGGTCAGACCTTTCCTCTCAGCGAGGGGGAAATACTGTTTCAGTTGCCATACCTTCTCCTCTAAGGCGGGTGCAGAGGGCATGATGTCCATCAAGGTGTACTTTATGGCCGCCGAGGGGGCACCACCCAGCGCCTTGGGGCTCTTCGATATGTCCTCCGGAAAAGGACAGAAGGTAAAGGTCCCCTATCCCAAAGGCTTCACCTATATGGCGTGGGACTCTAAGGGGGAGAAGCTCGCCATCTCGGTGAACCAGAGCTTCGCTTCGTCCACCCCCATAATCCACGAGACCCAGGAGCTTAGGTTCCAGTCGTCGGACATAGCCGTATACGAGCCCTCCGAGGGCGTCTTCAGGTTGCTTCCGGGTGCCGACCTTCCTGAATACGTCGAGAACTTCCCCTCGTGGAGCCCGGACGGAAGGAGGTTGCTCTTCTCAAGGACGAGGCCGGGGTTGAGCGCGAGGCTCGTGAAGTACGACGTGTACGCTTTGGATTACAACGATGGGAGGGGAGGGACGCCCGTCCCGGTGCC
>DTXA01000195.1 GCA_012962735.1 Candidatus Latescibacterota bacterium | reverse complement strand
CTGGCCGCCTCCACATCCTCGGCATTGACAGAGATCAGAACCCCCTCGGGACGGACGGCCTCAAAGAGGCCCTCTAACTGCTCGGGAAGCACACCTCCCAGGACCAAAAGCTTCCCCTTCTCCTGGACCCTCCTGTAATAGGGGAACCAGCAGGGGTCTCCGCAAGTTGGCCTTCCAGCCCCCGGAACCCACTGTATTCCGTCAAGCTCAGGAACCTCAAGGAGATATTCCAGGAGGGCCAGCTGCCCCTCCCCGTCTAGATGGTATATGGTCCTCTCAAGCCTCCTGCAATGTCCCTCTACAATAGGAGCCACGAACCTCTCAAACATCCCAGGTGAGAGCATATAGGCAAGGTCGCACTGGATGGGATACCACCTGAGCTTAGAGTAGATGTTCATCCACGCATCCCTGCCATCCTGGTAGCTCGAGATCACAAGGTCGAGTTCTTCGTAGTACCTGTGCCATAGGCCGAGGATCCGCTCCGCTTCCCTTAAAAGCTCCTCCGGATGGTCGTAGAAGTCGGTCATGATGTTGACACTCCCCCTCAGGGAGGCGAGGACATCGTGTACACCTCCTATGTCGGTCGTGCCCAGTATCACACCTTGCTCCCTCGCCCTCCTTCCGAGCTCACAAGCCGCCTCAAGCGTAAAGCACCACCAAGGATTTCCCTGATCGTAGTCCAAAGCTCTTATCTCCTCCCAGCTCAGGGGGTCAGGAAGTTCGAACCATACCGTATCCCCCCTGAACTCCGAGTACCCCTCGAGGTAGGCGGCCATGACCCCTGGACCCAAGTTCAGCCAGAGCTGAGGGTAAGAATCCCCACCGAAGTATGTCCCCTCCCACGAGGCAAGGTGCACATCCCATATCCAGTCCCAGTCGGGCTCCTCGCCCTCCCTCACCCACCGCTGGGCAACATATGCAAGCAGCCATCCCACATCCTGCACCTGAGGGGGAATCTTAGGAGGTGAATGCCCCGGCTTGGGGGCGCTCACCTTCAGGATCGCCCCCTCACCTTCCCACCACGCCTCGTACCTCTTCCATATCTCATCCTTTTGACAGAACATATCAACCTCCTTTTGACAGAGCATATCAACCCATTCCTCTGACCATCACCGTGGCCACCCCGAAGGGCCCCATGGGGACCAGGACGGCCCCTTCTGAGACCTCCAGAGGCCTTAGGTCCTCCTCAACCAGGTTATAAGCCACGCCCGGGAGGACTTTGCAAAAGGGAGCCGCAACCGGACCGTGGTCCTTTTCCCTTCCGTCTCCAAGAGCCTAACTACTATCCCATCTCTGTCCTCTGCCCTTTTGAGCATCACGTTAGGCTCGTCCAGATCGCAAAGCTCCCAGATGCGGGAAGCCCATCCTCCTTGGGGCTTTCTATACAAACTGGGATCAGAGGGTTGGATACCCCCCATCCGAAGTCCCTAGGCTTAGGTTCAGGGTCCACCGTGAAGCTGTAACTGAAGAGCAAGTCCCCGACCTGGACTGGCTGGAAGTTGGCGCGGAAGTTGTTGTCCATGACATATGAGTAGATGTGACCCCTTTGGAACCCTCCCTTCCTCAAGAATTCGTGTCCGTACCCTGGAGGTGTCACGCAGTGGTGTGCCTGGGAGACGTACCCAGGCCAGAGCCTTCCAAACTCGACGACAGGGGCATCCAGGGATGACCAGACTATCCCATATCCCTCTCCCCGTACCTCCACCCAGTGCTGCACCGCATAGGTGTCGGTGTTGGAGCCCGGGAACTGGTCCTTTAGGGGCTCGGCTCCTCCACAAGCTCAAGTGGAAT
>DTXA01000194.1 GCA_012962735.1 Candidatus Latescibacterota bacterium | reverse complement strand
CGGACCCCTCGACGAGTATCTTCCCGTCGGCCATTATATAAGCTCTATCGGTTATGCGCAAGGTCTCCCGCACGTTGTGGTCGGTGATCAGCACCCCGATCCCCCACTCCTTCAACTGCACCACGATCTTCTGTACATCCTCAACAGCGATCGGGTCCACCCCCACGAAGGGCTCGTCCAAGAGCATAAACCTGGGTTGGAGCACAAGAGCCCTGGCGATCTCCAGCCGCCTCCGCTCCCCCCCCGAGAGCGTGTCCGCCTTCTGCCCGGCGAGGTGCCCGATCCCTAAGCGCTCTAAGATCTCCCGGGCCCTCCTCTCCCGCTCTTCCTTCGGGACCCCCTGGACCTCCAAGACCGCCGTGATGTTTTGCAGGGCCGTGAGTCCTCGGAACACGGACGGCTCCTGGGAGAGGTATCCGATGCCCATGCGTGCCCTCTTGTACATCGGCATCCCGGATAGGTCCCTTCCCTCCAAAAGCACCCTCCCCCTCTGGGGCCGTACCAGGCCCACTATGAGGTAGAACGTAGTGGTCTTCCCCGCCCCGTTGGGGCCCAAAAGCCCCACAATCTCCCCCTGTCGAACCTCTATGGTCACTCTGTCCACTACCCGCCTCCCCCCGTACTCCTTTACGAGGTCCTCCGCCCGGAGCACCGAGCTCACGGCTTCCCCCTCCACCGGTAGACCCCTTCCACCCCTCCCTCTACCCTCACCCTGCTCACCTTCCCCCCTTCGAGGCTCACCTCCATACGGTCACCTGTGACGGTGTTCAGGGATGGCTCCTTTCCCCTATGTCTATAGACGCTCACTGCATTCCCCTCCACCAAAATCCTCTTAGGCTCCTCTCCGTCTAAGAAGACCCATATCCTTCTCCCGACCAAGATGCTCTCTCCCTCCCGCCCGACAGAGGCTACCTCAGCCCCCCCCAAAAGCCGAAGGTGCCGGGGGACGAGGTCCCTTAGGGCGACCTCCATAGTGTCGCCTCTCAAGGTGGTGTGCGCAGTGCCCTCCTCGATGGACACCCGGGGCTCCCCCACGAGCACCATCCTCCCCTCCCTGTACTCCGCCCGGCCGCACTTAGCCTCGATTTTCCCCTTCTCTATGCGCACCGAATCCTCGGCCACCACCAGCTCCTCGTCCGACGAGATGCGGTTTGCGTAGAGCAGGACCTCATCCCCCCCAGCCCTCCTGACCAGCCGGGCTCTTCCCTCGACGTATCTCCGGCCTTTAAGCTCGTACCGCCCGCGTAGGGCTTCCACTTCGACCTCCCCCGCCGTATCCTCTAAGGCCACCCCCTCGTCCACCGTTACATATCCCCCCCTCCTGAAGTATTCGGCCCTCCCGGCCCTGAACCTCCATCCCCTGTATAACGCCCAAACTTCCGAGGCCCGGACCACCTCATCCCTCAGGTCGTACACCGCCCTCTCCGCCTCCAAGAGGCCTGAGGTGTCCCGTACGACGACCCCCCCCTCTAAGACCAACTCTTCTGTGAACTCGTAATATACCCCCCGCTCGGCCGAGAGCGCAACCGTCCCGTCGGTGGCACGAAAATCCCCTTCGTACACCTTCACCCACCCTTCCCCCTCCCTCCGAAACTCTGTGCGGTCGGCCGAGAACCTGAAGACCCTCTCCACGGCAAAGGTATGGCCGAGAAGGGCTAAAACTAGGGCGCCCGCACCTGTCCCCTCACAGATCGCATGGACCATCTCCCGGAACGGACGTCGCATACGAATCCCTCCCCCTGTTCCTCTCCACTCGGGGTGCGAATCGTCACCGGACCTTCGGCTACTATCCTCCCATCCTTCCTATCCCACCGGGCCCTCTCCATCTCCACCCGCAGGCTGTCCCCGTAGGTGATCACCACATTCCCCTCCACTTCGACCTTCTCCTCCTGGGTGTATACCACCCCCTTATCTGCCGTAAGGTTCAGGGAGGGCCTGCCGTCCCGGTCGTAGAACGTCGCCTTCACCCCCTCCAGCTCCGAGCGTTCCGGCCCCTCGAAGCGCAACAGATGCCCCGCCCGGATAGTGCACTTAGGGAGGCCCTCCTCGGTGATGCGCACCTCCGCATCCCAGGATTCCTGCACCGGCCCTTCCCCCTCAGGAGGGGCCTCCTGGGGCTCCTTCGAACATGCCAAAAGTAGAACCACGGTCAACGGCCACCAGCGCATCTCATCTCCAAGGAATACCTTTCCGGCTTCGTCCTCCACCTCCGGTGCATCCATACCCACTGCTCCGGGTGCATCCGGACGAGCGCCTCCAAGACCCGGTTGCACCGGGCCACCCCTTCCCTCAAATCCGCCTCCCGGTCCCCTGTGTCAGGCAGCGAAACCGAGGGCAGCACCACGAGCCGGTATCCCTCTCTCTCCCGATAAAGGGCCATAGGCACTATAGGAGCTCCCGTGCGCATCGCCAGCTTCACCGGTCCGGCCGGGGTGTACGCCGGCCTCCCGAAGAAGGGAGCGAAGACCCCCTGGACCTCTGTATCCTGGTCCATCAAAAGTCCCAGCACCCCTCCTCCCCGCAAAATTCGCACGAGGGCCCGGGCGTCCTCCCCCCTCGGGATGTTGTGCACACCGGCCATCTCCCTGTGCTCCACCACCAACCCGTCTATCCTCCGGTCGAACAGCCTCCGCCCCACGGCCCAAAGGGGATACCCCCTTCGGGCCAGGTACGCCCCCAAAATCTCCCAATTTCCTAAGTGGCCGGTTATGACCACCACACCCCGGCCCTCGGCCAAGGCTCTGTCCAGATTTCCCAAGCCCTCCGTCCGGACTACACCCCCGAGCCCCTCCCGCAGGAGAGCTCTAAGTCTCAAAAACTCCGCCAGGTTCCTCCCCAGCTCCTGGAACACCCGCTCCGAAAGCCTGCGGAGTTCCGGCCCCCTGAGCCCCAGAGCCATCCTTATGTGCTCCTGGGTCCTCCTGCGGGCCATCCGTAGCGCTCTGTAGGCCCACCTCCCCCCCCGCTCGCCCAGTCTCAATGCGATGTGCCTGGGAAGGTGCTCTAAGAGGAACCGCACCCCCAAGACGGCCAAGTACGCGAGGGTGTGCTTCAGCCGCCTACGGAATCTCCTGCCCATCGCCTTCTAATAAACACAAAACCTCCCCAAAGGGCAAGGCCCGGCGCATCGATGTGCTTATCTGAGGACTTACGCTGTTTGGGAGATCGTCCGCTCCGGGACGGAGAGAGGGGATAGCCCAGTCGGAGGGCGTGCGGGGAGTTCAGGGCTGAATCAAGACCTTCAGCCTCGGCTCCCGGTCCTCCCGGACCAAAGCGAGTGCCTCAAGGAAGCGTTCCAATGGAAATCGGTGTGAAATCAACGGTTCCACCTGCACCGCACCGACGGAGAGCATCTCTAAGGCCTGCCCCAGGGACCAGTTCAGGGCGAAGGACCCCAGAATCGTGATGTCCCTGCGGTAGATCTGGAAGGGCCGCACAGGGACCGTCGCCCCCTCCGGACATACTCCGAAGAACAGCACCTTCCCACCCGGCATCGCGAAGTCCGGACACCTTCCGGCCACCTCGGGCACACCGGTGGCCTCCACCACCAGGTCGTAACCGAACCCCTCCCGGAGGGTCTCCTCCTGTCCTGCGGGAACCGTCCGGTCGGCCCCCAGCCTCTCGGCCGATTCGAGCCGTTCCCTCCGTACGTCCGCTACGACCACGGAGGCCGCCCCGGCGCGTTTGAGCGCCTGGAGCAAAAGTAGCCCTATGGGACCTGCGCCGAAGAGCAGGACCCTGTCCCCGATCCGGGGCTGGGCCCTCTCGACACCGTACAACACACACGCCAAGGGTTCCGCAAATACCGCCTTTTCAAATGGCATATCCCCTATAGGGTATATGACTCTACTCGGAACAGCCACCCTCCAGGCGAACCCCCCAGGCCGTGTTATCCCAACCCCTTGCCAGTTCAGGCAGTGGTTGAACCGCATCCTCCGGCAGAAATAGCACTCCCCGCAGGGAATGTTGGGATCGAGGGCGACCCTGTCACCGACCTCTATCCCCGAGACATCGCTTCCCACTTCCACTACCGTGCCCACCACCTCGTGTCCGGGTATCACGGGGTAGGGGTAGGGCAGACCCCCCTCGAACAGGTGGAGGTCAGTGCCGCACAGCCCGGCCATGGCCACCTCGACCACCACCTCGTCCGGACCGGGCTCCGGCTCCGGCACGTCCTTAACCACGGCCCGGCCAGGAGCCTCTATAACTACCGCCCACATCTTCCCCCCTTTCCGTCACCCCTTGGGGACCCCTCCGTAGATAACACCCCCATCGCCTCCTCCAGCGAGAATCTTCCCTCGTAAAGGGCCCTCCCGAGCACCATACCCTCCACCCCGTAAGGCTCTAAGGCTCCCACACGGCGCACATCCTCCAGGGATGCGATGCCCCCAGACGCGATGACCCTGAGGCCGGTGGTCTCGGCGAACTTCCTTATGGCTTCGATGTTAGGGCCTGAGAGCGTCCCGTCCCTCGAGATGTCGGTGTACAGCGCCCAGACGGCACCGAGCTCCCGCATGCGGGCGCCGAATTCGACCGGCCGCACCCCGGCCCCTTCAGTCCAGCCCCGCACAGCCACCTCCCCACCCCGGACGTCCACCCCCACCACCATCCGCTCCGGCCCGAAGTGGCGCAGGGCCTCGGCTACAACCTCCGGCTCGGTCACGGCCACAGTGCCCAGGACGGCACGCTCCACCCCGGCCTCCAAAACCCGCTCCACTGCCCTCAGGGACCTGAGCCCTCCCCCCAGTTGCACAGGGACCTCCACTGCCTCTACGATGCGTCGGACGACGTCCCAATTTACGGGCATCCCTTCCCAGGCGCCGTCCAGATCTACGATGTGTAGGAACCTGGCCCCCTCCCCCTGCCACCTCAGGGCCACCTGGACGGGGTCGTCGGAGTATACCGTCTCCCGGCCCCGCATACCCTGCACCAGCCGCACGCACCTCCCTCCCTTCAGGTCCACGGCCGGAAACACCAACATCACATTCCCCCGAAGTTGGCCAATATCCTCAGACCCAACTGCTGGCTCTTCTCGGGGTGGAACTGCACCCCGAACACAGTCCCCCGTCCCACAGCCGATGTGTAGGATATCCCGTACTTGGTCCTGGCCAGCACATCCCCCGGGTCCCGAGGGTCCACGTAATACGAGTGCACGAAGTAGAAGAACGCCCCGTCCGGAACCCCTGAAAAGAGGGGACTGGGCCGCACGAAATGCACCCGGTTCCACCCTATCTGGGGCACGAGGAGGTCCTCGGGAAACTGGCGCACCCAGCCCTTCAGCACCCCCAGACCTGAATGCCTCCCCCCCTCCTCGCTCTCCTCGAAGAGCAGTTGAAGCCCGAGACATATCCCTAAAAACGGGGTCCCCCGGCCTATGGCCTTCAGGATGGGCTCCACCAGCTTCCTCTCCATCAGCTCCTCCATAGCGTCCCCGAATGCTCCCACCCCCGGCAAAACCAGCTTCCCGGCGGAGGCCACGGCCTCGGGGTCCGAGGAAACCTTGACCGGGAACCCCATCCTCTCGAACCCCTTCTGCACGCTCCTGAGGTTCCCCATCCCATAGTCCACGATGACGATGCGGTCTGAACTCATCCCCCCAGCCCCTCCGAACGCAGGGTCGCCGCCTCTACTGCCCGCATTAGGGCCGCCCGGAAGCCAGCTTCCTCCAAAGCATACATCCCCGCAATGGTCGTACCCCCTGGAGATGCGACCCGGTCCCTCAGGTCAGCGGGGTGTTCCCCCGTCTCCCTTACCATAAGGGCCGCCCCCAACACCGTCTGCACGGCGAACTTCAGGGCTACGGTCCTGGGCAGGCCCACCAAGACCCCACCGTCGGCCAAGGCCTCTATCAGGATGTACACGTATGCCGGACCGCTCCCCGAAAGTCCGGTGACAGCGTTCATCAGCCCCTCCTCAACCCGCACTACCTCCCCCACCACCCGGAGGAGCTCCTCCGCCCTCCCTAGGTGTGCCTCCGTGGCCCACCTTCCGGGACAGATGGCGGTCATCCCGGCGCCCACCAGGGCAGGGGCGTTGGGCATAGCCCGCACCACTGGGTACTCCCCCCCGATCCTCCCCTCCATAGACCCCGTGGACACCCCGGCAGCTATGGATAGCACCATTCCCCCCTCCGGTAGGGCTTCCTTGACCTCCTCCAACACCCCCCCCACCACCTGGGGCTTAACCGCCAACAGGACCACATCGGCACCCCGCGCGGCCTCCGGGTTGGAGGTGGCCACCTCCGCTCCCATACTCCGGGCCGCATCCCTTCTCTCCGGGATGGGGTCCCATGCAACCACCTCCACCCCCCCTGCCCGCATCCAGCCCCGCAGGAGGGCTGTCCCCATATTGCCCGCTCCTATGAGGGCCACACGCATAACTCACTCCCTTTCCAGTTCGAACGCCCGGTGCAGGGCCCGCACCGCCCGCTCCCCCTCGCCCCTGCGCACCACGCAGGAGATGCGGATCTCCGAGGTCGCTATCATCTCTATGTTTATACCTTCATCCGCTAGGGTCCGAAACATTATGGCCGCAATGCCTGCGTGGGACCGCATCCCCACGCCCACCACCGAGACTTTGGCTATGTCCTCGTCCGCTGTCACCTCCCTCGCTCCTATCCTGGCCTGGGTCCCCTCGCAGAGGGCCAGGGCGGTCTTTAGATCGGAGACGTTCACAGTGAAGGAGAGGTCTGTGAACCCGTCCTCGCTTACGTTCTGCACTATCATATCCACATTGATGTCGGCCTCCGCCAGGGGAGAGAAGATGGCGGCCGCTATCCCCGGCCGATCCGGCACGCCCCGGATGGTGACCTTGGCCTCCTTGGTATCTAAGGCCATCCCCCGCACCAATACCTTCTCCATACTTGGGTCCTCCCTCTTTATGATCGTGCCCGGCTCCTCGTTGAAGCTGGAGCACACGTGGATCTCCACCCCGTACTTACTGGCGAACTCCACCGACCTGGCCTCCATCACCTTGGCCCCGGAACTGGCCAGCTCTAACATCTCGTCGCTGGAGATGACAGGGATCTTGCGGACCTCCGGGACGATCCGGGGGTCTGCCGTGAATACCCCCTCCACATCGGTGTATATCTCGCACTGGTCCGCTTCCAAGGCGTAGGCCAAGGCCACGGCCGTCCTGTCCGACCCCCCCCGGCCCAAGGTGGTAACCTCCCCCTCCGTGCTTAATCCCTGGAATCCCGCCACGATTACGATCTTCCCCTCCGAAAGCTCCTTCCTGATACGGGAGGTGTCCACCTCTAAGATACGGGCCTTGCGGTGGCTGGTATCCGTCCTTATGCCCGCCTGGGGGCCGGTGAGGGAGATGGCATCGTATCCCATATCCTGGATAGCCATCGCTAAAAGCGCCATAGAGATCCGCTCACCCGAGGAGAGTAACATATCCATCTCCCTGGGCGGGGGGTTCTCCGACACCTCTCCTGCAAGGCGAATTAGGGTGTCCGTAGTTTTGCCCATAGCGCTCACCACGACGACCAAGTCGTGCCCCTTCCTCCGGGCCCGCACTATCCTCTCCGCCACCCTTCGGACCAGTTCAGGGGTGGCCACCGAGCTTCCACCGTACTTCTGCACTACTAGCGCCATCGCACCTCCCGGACCAGATATATGTCCAAATAAAGATCGTCCACTTTGAAATAACCTTGCACCCGGCCTGACATACGTCAACTAAAGAACCTCTGGCCCCCAAAAAGTACTGAGCGGAGAATTTTCGGGGTTATAAAGCATCTCCATCAGCCGGTGGCCTTCTTCCACCCAAAGGCCGTCTTCGGCTGCCTTCTCCGAGAAGGCCTGAAGCGGAAGATCGCCCGGCCAGATGACGAAGGGAACAGGCTCTGAGGTATGGGTGCGCACGGGGATGGGGGTTCGGTGGTCAGCGAGGACCAAGAGTTTCCCTCCCATCCTCTTGATCCCTTCCCACACCGGGCCCACGACCTTTCGATCGAAGTCCTCTATGGCCCGTATCTTGTCCTCTATGCTTCCTGCATGGCCGGCCTCGTCCGGGGCCTCCACGTGGAGGTACACCAAGTCCGACTCCCTCAGGGCCTCTAAGGCGTACGAGGCCTTGCCCTCGTAGTTGGTGTCCAGATACCCCGTGATCCCTGGCACTGGGACCACCCGGAGCCCTGTCAATACCCCGATCCCTCGGATCAGGTCCACGGCCGAGATCACCCCGCCCTCCACCTCGAGGGGCGGGAGCCTCGGGGACCTGCCCTGGCCCCAGGGCCATATCCCGGTGACTGGGAGCTCACCCTGTGCCCGCCTCCTCCTGTTGACATCTGCATCCTCGAAGATGGCCTCCGAGGCCTCCATCAGGTCCCAGAGCACCTCTGCACCCTCGCCCTCGGGGAGATATCGATCCACCAGCTCCCCGATGATATCGTGAGGGGGCGTGGTCTGAAGCCCGTCGAACTTCCCCTGGGCCACCAACAGGTGTCGGTACGAGACCCCTGGATAGAAGCGCACACGATCCGAGCCCAAGTGCTCCCCCAACAAGGAGATCAGCTCCCTGGCCTCCTCGGTCGAGATGTGTCCAGCACTGTAGTCCACCATCCGGCCCTCCACCACGCACACCAAGTTACACCGGAAGGCCACCTCCCCCTCCCCCAAGGCAACCCCCATGCTGGCCGCCTCCAAAGGGGCCCGGCCGGTGTAGTACTTCCGTGGGTCGTATCCGAAGATGGAGAGGTTCGCCACATCCGAGCCCGGCGGCATCCCATCGGGTATGGTGCGCACAAGACCCCCAGTTCCCCCCCGGGCCACGGAGTCCATGTTCGATGTGCAGGCCACCTCAAGGGGCGTCCTTCCCCCGAGCTCCGGAAGGGGGTAATCCCCCATCCCGTCGCCCACCAAGATCGCCGCCTTCACATCCCCTCCAACAGGGCTTCGACCAAGGCCGGCATCACCTCTCCAGCCCTCCCAAAAAGGGATCGGTCCACAAATCCCGTGGCGTCCGTAGGCCCGAGGTTCACTTCCACCACGTACGCCCCAGCTTCCTTGGCCATCCGGGGAAGTAGGGCAGCCGGGTACACCGAGGCCGAGGTACCCACCGACAGGAAGGCCTCACACTGCTCCGCGGCTCGTTCTGCCTCCTCCCATGCCTCGCGCGGCAATGGTTCCCCGAACCACACCACATCCGGACGGAAGAGCCCTCCACACCTGCACCTGGGAGGGGCGTCCAGCTCCCAGAACCTTGGCTCTTCCAATACCTTCCCACATCTGCTGCACCTGTCCCTGAGGATGTTGCCGTGCACCTCCACCACCCTCGTGCTTCCGGCCCTCCAATGGAGCCCGTCCACGTTCTGGGTGATCAATGTGAATTCCTCGCACGCCCGTTCCAGCTCGGCTAATGCTCTATGGGCCGGGTTAGGCCGGGCCCGGAGCACGAGCCTCCGCATCTCCCTGTGCCACCTCCAGACGCGGACTGGGTCCCTCCGGAAAGCCTCGGGGGTAGCCACCTCCTCGGGGTCCACCTCCCTCCAGATCCCCTTCGGTCCACGGAAGGTTGGGATGTCGCTCTCCGCCGAAATCCCCGCCCCTGTGAGTACGGCCACCGATCGGGCGCACCTTATGCGGACCACTATTTCCTCCGAGACCTTCATACATCCACCCAGAACTATGCCTCGCAGAATATACACTAATATGCTCTGCGGGACAAGACCAATATATCTCCAGAGAATGATCGTTCACTTTAGAGCAGCCTCTCTTTCGGTCTAATATAAGCTAATTGGAGACCTTAGAGGAACTCTTTGGGGTTATAAATTTCCTGAAAGGGAAAGATAGGGAGCATCCGAGGCCATCACAGGGACCTTAACCGGCATATCCCTTCCCCCACCACACGAATCGCACATCCTGTCTGATTCCCGGGGCCTGGAGGTGTACGAGGTCCCGGTGACCGCGCATCCGTACCTGTGGAGTATAGGGATGGAGGTGGACCGCGGTGGGGTTGGACTCCGCCCGGAGCGGGACTACTCGGAATACGGGGAGACGAAGAATTTCAGAGGGAGTTCTTGGAGGAACACATCCGCCGCGTGGTTAAAACCGAAGGGGAGACCTATTGGTCTCCCCTTCGGTTTAACACCGGAATACGGGACGACTATGCAGACCTCTTGGACAGGTCCCCCACCGGAGGAAGGATTCGGCCAAGCCGCACGGCCTATTAGTACCGCTCGGCTGCACCGGT
>DTXA01000193.1 GCA_012962735.1 Candidatus Latescibacterota bacterium | reverse complement strand
TCCAGATACTCCTTGTGAACGCCGAAGCGGCCCGAGGCCACCTGGACGATGATGTGGTCGCCGTACGGGTACAGATCCTTATGCAAGCCTCCCTCCCCCGAGTTCATGAGGGTGCCTTGCTCCTTTGCCGCCATGGCCAGGGCCTTGTGTACCTCAAGGCTGACGGCCCCGTACGACATCGCCGCGAACACCACGGGGATCTCGAGCTTGATGTTGGGCGGGATCTCCGTCTTAAGCTTAAAGCCTCCCTCGCCCCCCTCCTCGATCTCGAGCCTCGGTACCTTCCTCCCGAGGTACGTCCTCAGCTCCATGGGCTCGCGGAGGGGATCGATGGAGGGGTTCGTCACCTGGCACGCGTCGATGAGCATGTGATCGAGGATGCTCGGGTAGTAGAGGTCCGTCCCCGTTCCGGTGAGCGGGACGGCGCCCGTCTCGGACCGAACCCAGATGTCCCTACGGATCTTCTCGGTCCAGGTTCCATGGTCCTTGAAGGCGAGAGGGTTCTTAGAGACCATGATCGCCTGGTTAGGGCAGAAGACCACACAGCGCTGGCAGGCGACGCACCTCGTGTTCTCGGGCACTACCAGATCCCTTGCCTCGTCGTACCTCAGCACGCCAAAGCTACACTCGGCGGTGCACCGCCTGCAGCGGGTGCACCTATCGACGTCGATCCTAACGAGGAACTCGGGCGGGATGAGGCTACGAGCCGGCATCACTCACACCTCGCGACCACAGGAGCGCCCGCCTTAAGGGCCCAGACATCGATCGGGTTAGGGCATATCTCCCTTATGGCGCACTCCTCGCTGGCTATCAGGACGTTGTCCTCCGTTTTGGCCGCCACCAAGGGCCTGAGCTTTATACGGTCGGTCAGCCCTATCAGCCCCCTCATCCCGTGCGTGGTAGCCACTATCATGCTCGACGGCCCGTTCACGAGGGCATCACCGTAGGTCATCCTTATCGCACGTAACAACTCCCTATCTTCTTCGCTGCCCTTGCGGTCGATCTGCTTCCAGAAGGGCGGGGCGAGGATGGTGCACGCGACTCTCACGGGGAGCCTGTGCCGGCGGATGAGAAGGTCGAACAGGTAGACGAGGACCTCGCTGTCCGTCAACAGGGTACACCTATACCCCCACTGCTCCACGTACCGCTTGTTCGTGCCGTAGGAGCTTATCTCCCCGTTATGGACGACTGACCACCCGAGGATGTTGAAGGGGTGCGCCCCGCCCCACCACCCAGGGGTGTTCGTGGGGTATCTCCCGTGGCCAAGCCACATATAGCCCCTGTAGTCCTTTATCCCGTAGAAC
>DTXA01000192.1 GCA_012962735.1 Candidatus Latescibacterota bacterium | reverse complement strand
GTGGCGCGGAAAACCAAGCTTAAGATCTTGTTCCCCGAGCCCTCGAGGGAGGATTACGAGCTCGCGAGCAAGCTTTACACGCACCCCGAGGTCGCCGCGCGGCTTAGGGTTATGAAGGAATTAATTAAATCCCACGAATCCATACTTTTGTTCACGAACACTAGGGCCGTTGCCGAGGTCTTGGCCAGCAGGTTCAAGGTTTGGGACGTCGACTTTCCCGTTTCGATCCACCACGGCTCCTTAGCCAAGCCGGTTAGGGTCACTGCCGAGAGGGGGTTGAAGGCGGGAGAATTGAAGGGGCTCGTTTGCACCTCCTCCTTGGAGCTCGGCCTCGACGTTGGAAGGATAGACTTCGTGATCCAATACATGAGCCCAAGGCAGGTCACCAGGCTGATCCAAAGGGTTGGGCGGAGCGGCCATAGGGTCGGGAGGATGGCGGAAGGCGTGATAATAACCTCGGATCCGGACGATACCTTGGAGGCTATGGTCATAGCCAAGCGGGCTTACCTGGAGGAGCTCGAGCCGGTTAAGATCCCGGATAAGCCCTTGGACGTTTTAGCCCACCAAATAGCGGGTTTCCTCGTCCAAAGGAGGCGGTGGACCTTCAACGAGTTGCTGGAAATCGTTAGGAGGGCCCACCCGTATAAGGATTTAACGCTCGGGGAGCTTAAGGCGGTTGTGGAGTACATGCATTCCCGGTATCCGCGGTTGGCTTGGGCTTCGTTCGAGGATCGAGTTTTGTTAAGGCCCAAGAGGCTGAAGGAGCTTTACGAATATTACTTTGGGGAAATGTCGATGATCCCGGACGAAAGGCAATATTTGGTTATTGACGAATCCTCCGACGCGCCCGTTGGAATCTTGGACGAAGCCTTCATGGCGGAGTACGGCGAGCCGGGGACGAAGTTCATCGTTAGGGGGAGCCCGTGGATGATAAAGAGCGTGAGGGGGGATAGGATATACGTAAGGCCAATAAAGGATCCAACCGGGGCGATCCCAAGCTGGATAGGGGAGGAAATCCCCGTTCCATTCGAAGTAGCCCAAGAGGTCGGCTCGATAAGGGCCTACATCGAGGAGGGGGTGAAGGCCGGGAAACCGCCGGAGAAGCTCGTTGAGGAGCTTGGGGGGATGTACTTCGCCGATAAAGGGACGATCCTGAAGGCTTGCCTAGAAACGATCGAGCAAGCGAGGAAAGGGCACCCGGTTCCAACGGATAGGAGGGTCGTGATCGAGGATTGGGACGAATACGTTATATTAAGCTGCCATTTCGGGAGCTTGGTGAACAGGACGTTAGCTAGGCTCCTAGGCCACGTCCTCTCCGAGGAGCTTGGGTGCACCGTTGGGATCCAGCAGGATCCCTATAGGATAATCGTCCAAGTTGTTGAGGGCGCGGGGAAGGAGGAGGTCGCGAGCGCCCTGCGCAGGCTATCCCGCTTCAAGGGCGGGGCGGAGGGGCTCATTCGAGAAGCGACCGTTAAAACCGGCTTGTTCAAGCGTAGGTTGATCCACGTCGCTAGGAGGTTCTGGGCGCTCTCCAAGTGGGCGGACGCGAGCAACGTTAGCTTAAGGCAATTGGCGAAAAGCTTTGAGGGGACCGCTATCTTCCAAGAAGCCCTAAAGGAAACGTGCGACAAGGACTTGGACGTTCCGAGGACCATCGAGGTGCTAAGGCGCATCGAAAAAGGCGAAATAGAATTGGCGATTTTAGAGGGCGGGAAGGGGCCCTCGCCAATCGCGAGGCTTGGGCTCGAGCGAATAAGCCAAAAAACGGATTTGGTACCCCCGGAGAAAATGAAGAGGATAGTCGTGGAGGCGGCTAAGGCGAGGATATTGAACGAAGTTAGGACCTTCCTTTGCGCCTCGTGCTGGAAGTTCGTTAAGATGATGGCGATGAAGGATTTGCCCGAGGGCTTTTCTTGTCCCTTATGTAACTCAAAGAGCATAGCGACCCTCCAAGAAACGGAGGAAGAGGTCCTGAAGGTTTTGGCCAAGAAAGCCAAATCCAATAGGGAGAAGAAGCTCGTGGAGGAGGCGAAGGCGGCCGCCGACCTATACCGAAGGTACGGGAGGGTCGTTGCTTACGTCCTCGCCGGGAAGAAGCTCAATTTATCGGATGCGAGGCGCATAGCCAGCGAGTACCCCGAGGTC
>DTXA01000191.1 GCA_012962735.1 Candidatus Latescibacterota bacterium | reverse complement strand
GTTCATCATCGGCACCGGCAGGACCCTGGCCTCTACGCCGCCTATGTAGCGGTATAGCGGAAGGCCGAGCTCCTCGGCCGATGCCTTAGCCACCGCCAGCGAAACTCCTAAGATGGCGTTGGCTCCGAGCTTGCTTTTGTTTTCGGTGCCGTCGAGTTCCATCATCTTCCGGTCGATGGCCACCTGGTCGGTGGACTCCATACTTACCAACTCCGGTGCTATTTGCTCGTTCACGTTTTCTACGGCTCTCGTCACCCCCTTACCTAAATAGCGGGACTTATCCCCGTCCCTGAGCTCTAAGGCCTCCCTTGTCCCTGTAGATGCTCCCGAGGGCACGGTAGCTCGGCCAATAGCCCCGCTTTCGAGGATTACGTCCACCTCCACCGTGGGGTTGCCCCTGGAGTCCAAGACCTCCCTCGCCCGCACTTCCACGATCTCGCTCATCTCTCCCCTCCTATTCCCAAAGTTGGTCCACCTTGAGCTCAAGCTTGGTGAAGGCCTCGGAGCGAATCATCTCCTCCCCGGAGAATTCGCCCAAGAGCTGGTAAACTTGGCCCTTTTTTATGTATACCTCCACAACCCTCCGGTCGGGGTCTACTATCCAGTATTCCCTCACCCCCTGGAGGGCATACCATCTCAACTTGAATCCCCTGTCCCTCTCCTCAGTGGTCTGCGAGAGTACTTCGGCCACCCAGTCCGGAGAGCCCCGCACCAGCCGAGGTCCGGCTATGTGGAGGCGTTCCTTAGAGATGAAGAGTAGGTCGGGCTCCAGCACGGTGTATTCATCGAAATAGACATCACATGGAGCTGGTATTATCTTGCCCAGGTTGTGTTCCCGGACGTAGCGTGAGATGTGGAAGAACAGGTTTGCCACCGTGTTCTGATGCCAAAATCCAGGCGCCGGTACCATAACGAACTCCCCTTCGTACAGCTCGATCCTTTCCCCAGTTACGCTCTGCGGGAATGTGAGGATATCTCTGTACCTTATGCGGGCGCCCTCCGGTATGGGATGGACCACCGCTATCACCTCCTCGTAGTCCTGCGCACCAATTCGGCAGTATCCCTGAAGCGCTCCCTTAAAGCCGGGTAAAGCGAACGGAAGACCCGGTAGAACTCGTCGTACACCTCGATCCTCTCAGGGTCGGGCTCCGCTGTAGTAGCGATGTGGACTAGCTCGTCCGCCGCATCCGCAAGGTCGGAGAACAACCCCGCCCCCACACCGGCCATAAGAGCCGCTCCGAACGCCGGGCCCTCGGTGTTGGAGGGAGTGTACACCGGAGCCCCATAGATATCCGCCTGGAGCTGCCTCCAGAAAGAGCTCTTGGCCCCTCCGCCCGTAGCCCGGATCTCCTCCACCCTGATGCCGAGCTCCCTGATGATCTCTAAGGAATCCCGCATGGCGAAGGTGATCCCCTCCAAAACCACCCGCACGATGTGGGCTCTGGTGTGTCTGGCCGAAAGTCCGAAAAGCACCCCCCTGGCATCCGCATCCCGGTGGGGAGTGCGCTCCCCGGTGAGGTACGGCAGGAATATGAGCCCCTCGCTTCCGGGCTCAGCCATCTGGGCTTCTTTTGTCAATAGGTCGTAAGCATCGACTCCTGTCAGTTCCTCGGCCGTCTTCTCCAATTGCCCCAATACGTCCCGGAACCACCTGAGCGACCCCCCCGCCGAGAGCACCACCCCCATCACGTACCACATCCCCGGAACACTGTGGCAGAAGGTGTGGACCCGCATCTCGGGGTCCACCTGGACGGCATCGGAGGGGGCCACCACTGTGCCTGAGGTCCCAACACTCGAAAGCACCCTCCCCTCCCGCACGACTCCGGCTCCGGTCGCCCCGCAGGCGTTGTCCGCCCCTCCGCCCACCACTGGGGTCCCGGGCTTGAGGCCCGTAAGCTCGGCGGCCTCCTTGGTGACCCTCCCGCACACGCCCACGGACTCGTACACTGGTGGCAGTATCTCCTCTGGGACCTCCAAGGCCTTCAGCATCTCTTCGGACCACCGGCGACTTTCGACGTCTAAGAACAAAGTGCCCGCAGCGTCGGAGAATTCGGTCGCCTTCTCCCCTGTGAGACGAAATCGAATGTAGTCCTTGGCCAGGAACAGGGTGCGCACCTTCCTGTAGTTCTCAGGCTCGTTGTCCCGCAGCCATACCACCTTAGGGGCAGTGAACCCCTCCAACGCCGGGTTGGCCACCCAGCGCCTCAGGTTCTCCTCTCCGGCTCGTTCCGTTATCCACCTGCACTGGGGGGTGGTGCGGCCGTCGTTCCAGAGGATGGCCGGACGGATCACCCTGTCCCTTTCGTCCAAAAACACCGAGCTGTGCATCTGGCCGGAGAGCCCCACCCCGGCTATGGCCCCCGAGTCCACCCCGGACTCCCGCAGCACCTCCCGCACCGAGGCCACGGTGCCCTTCCACCAGTCCTCTGGGTCCTGCTCGGTCCACCCCGGCATGGGCGTGTACATGGGATGGGGGACAGTACAGGAGGACACGGTCTGCCCCCGTTCGTCCACCAACAGAGTCTTCACACCGGTGGTGCCGATGTCGATGCCCAACAGGTACGGCATATCCCCTCCTTTACATGCCCAAATTTCGTCAAGCCCGCGCCCTCTCGTAGAGGTCCCTCAGGGCCTGGAACACCTCGTAGGAGACCTGTTGGGAGCCGAGCGGGGCCATCCTCCGGTCCGAACCGTGGAAGTCCGAGCCCCCGGTGTAGATAAGGCCGTACTTCCTGGCGAGTTTCTGGTAGTATCTACTTGCCTCGGGGGGATGGAGAGGATGGAAGACCTCTATCCCCATAAGTCCCGCCCTGACCATGCCGGGGATGAGCTCGTCCCTACGGGCAGTGCCTGGATGGCCGAGGACGGGGATACCCCCTGCCTTTCGTATGATCTCTATCCCTTCCTCCGGGCTGATATCATACTTGGGCAGGTACGCCGGGCCGTCGTATCCGATGTACTTCCGGAAGGCCTCGTCATAGGAGGCCACCCAGGCCTCTCGCACGAGGGCGTCCGCTATATGGGGTCGACCGATAACGGCCTCTCCCGCCACTTCAAGCACCGTCTCAAAGCGCAGGCCCACCCCTAAGAGGTTGAGCTTCTCCACCATCTTCCTGGCCCGCTCCCGGCGTTCCCTCCGGAATCTCTCCATACACTCTTTAAATGGAGAGGCGTTTAAGTCTAAATAATATCCTAAGATATGGATGTCCAAACAGCCCACACGGGTGCTGAGTTCTACACCCGGGATGACCTCCACCCCGATCTGGCGGCCCGCCTCTAAGGCCCTTTCAACCCCGTCCACGGTATCGTGGTCTGTGATGGCGATGACCCCCAGCCCGGCCTCGGCCGCCATCCGGACCACCTCCTCGGGACGGAAGATGCCGTCCGAACAGGTGGTGTGCACGTGGAGGTCTACAAACCTTCCCACCTTCCGCCCCCGCACAACTCCCAGAGCAACAGGCTCAGGACCGTCCTGGCGTCCCCACCTCCCGAGCGCAGCCTGTGCTCGGCCCTGAGGATAGCCTCCACCTCTTTGGCGAGCTCCCCCCCCGAACGTCCCTCGGCCTGTTGGAGGTAACGGCCAAGGAAGTACTGGGGAACTCCCACCTCTGCGGCCAGCCGGGACTCAGGCTTTCTTCCTTGCCTCAGAAGGGCCAATTTGGCCAGAACCTTCCAGTGCCTTCTGAGGAGGGCCAGAACGACGTTGGCCGACTCCCCAGCTTCGAGCACCTGATGGAGGAAGGCCATCGCCCTTCCCACATCCCCGGCTCCCACGGCATCCGTAAGCTTAAATACCTGGACCGCCCAGGCTCCGGCCGCCTCCTGGACGTCCTTGCACTCTATGCGCCTGCGCTCCCCCACATAGGACGATAGCTTCTCCAGCTCCCCAGCTAAGGCCCAAAGGTCCTCCCCTAAATAGGCGACCAGAAGCTCGGCTGCCTCCCGGGATAGTTCCTTGTCGAGCCTCCGGGCCCTTTCGGCCAGCCATCCCATCAACCTCCGCCCCCTCAAGGGTCCGAACTCCGCCCAGAACGACTCCCTCAGGACCTCATCGGGGAGGAGCCTCCGGTCCACTTTCTCCCCAGAGAAGATAGCACATGCCGAAGGCGGGAGGGCGCTCAGAGCTGTGGAGAGTTTCCTCCAGACCTCCCTTCCCATCCCCTCACAGGAGCGGACCAAAAGGACCTTCCTTCCAGCCCGCATCGGCAGGGCATAGAGGGAAGAGGAGAACTTAGATGGGTCCACCTCCTCCCCCCAGAAGACCTCCAAATCCAAGTCCCTGGCCTCCGACGGGACCAAGAAGTCCAAAAGGACGTGTAGGGCCTCCTCCCTCTGGAAGGCCTCCCCCACTAAGAAGTACCCGGCAAGCGGGCCCCGAGAGCGGACTTTCTCCCGGAATTCCCGAACTGTCACGTCCCTTCGGCCTCCCGTCGCTTCCTCTGGGCCATCTTCTGGGCTAGCCTGTGGCGCTCCTTGAGCCGCTTCATCCGGCGGTGTCTTCGTCTGCGGATCTCTTTCTGCCTTGGGTCCTTACTCATATAATCTCCTAACTTAGGGGCTATCACAAGGGGGCTTCGAACCAGGTCTCCTCTAAACGTTCCCCAAGCTGGACCACGGTGTTCTTGACCCTGGTATAGTTCACAATGCACTCCAGGCCGTTCTCCCTGAGGATGCCACTTTTCTTGTATCCCCCGTGCGGGGCCTGGACGTACTCGGCTATCCAGTCGTTGACGAAGACCGCCCCGGCCTCGAGCTCCCCGGCGACCCGCAGGGCCTTCTTGATGTTCCGGGTCCATATGGAGGCGGCCAGGCCGTATCGGACGCCGTTTGCCATCCCTATCATCTCTCCTTCGTCCTCCCAGGGGATGACGCACAGCACCGGCCCGAATATCTCGTCCTGCGCCACCCGCATCCCCGGGTCCACCTCGGCCAAGAGGGTGGGGAGGTAATAGAAGCCCTTCTGCAGAGCCGGGTCGTCGGGGCGCCTTCCACCGGCCACAAGCTTGGCCCCTTCTTCTGTCCCGATCCGGACGTATCGGACGATCTTATCCAGCTGCCTCTGAGATACGATGGGGCCCATCTGGGTCTCCTCGTCCAGGGGGTCACCGACCTTCACCTCCCTCATCCTCTCGGCCAGCTCGTCCACGAACCTATCGTGGACCTCCCGGTGAAGGAGGAGCCTTGAAGTGGCGATGCAGATCTGTCCAGCCCTGGAGAGGATGCCCTGTAAAGCGGCCTCGAGAGCCTGGCCTAAGTCGGCGTCCGGGAATACGATCAGAGGTGTCTTACCCCCCAGCTCTAAGCAGACCTTGGCCACGTGGCCGGCGGCCATCTGCATGACCTTCCGACCCGTCTCCACCGAGCCGGTGAAAGTGATGCCCTCCACATCTGGGTGGGATGCCAAGGGAGCCCCCGCCTCGGGCCCGTAGCCTGTGACCACGTTGAAGACGCCATCGGGGACCCCGGCCTCCTGGATCATCCTCGCGAGCTCCAAGGTGACCAGAGGGGTCTCCTCGGATGGCTTTACCACGACGGTGTTCCCTAAGGCCAAAGCTGGAGCGCAGCTCCTGGCCATGACGAAGAGGGGGTAGTTCCAGGGGACTATGTGGGCGGTCACGCCCAGAGGTTCCAAGCGGGTGAAGGATATTCGCTCCCCGGGCACAGGTATAACGTCCCCCCTCACCTTGTCCGCGAGGCCGGCATGGAACTCGAAGACCTTGGCCGTCCCCTCCACAAGGGCCCTGGCCTTCCCTATGTAGTGGCCGCTCTCCACGGCCAAGAGGCGTGCCAGGTCCTCCGAACGCTCCCGGAGGCGTCCCGCTATCTTCAGAAGGATGCGGCCACGCTCGTCCGCGTCGGTCCTCCTCCATGCCTCGAAGGCCCTCTTGGCTTCCCGAACCGCCCTGTACACGTCCTCGGCCCCACCCCTCGGAGCGGTCCCTACGGGTTCGCCGGTGGCTGGACTTATGGATGTGAAACGCTCCCCCGAGGCGGCTTCCACCCATCGACCGCCTATCAACATCTTATAGTCCGCCATATATCCCTCCGAGGCTAAAGGACCTCCAAAAGCTGGACCTCGAATGTCAGGTCCTTCCCGGCCAAGGGATGGTTCGCATCGAGGGTTATGGCCTCCTCGGAGACCTCCACCACCCGCACGGGTATCATATGGCCGTCCGGCTGTCGCATCTGGTACTCCTGGCCGACCTCCGGATGCAGGTGCGGAGGGAACTGGTCCCTGCCCACTTCCACTACCAGCTCATCCCGATGGGGGCCGAACGCTCGTTCGGACGGGACCGTGACGGTCTTGGATTCCCCGGGCTGCATCCCGATCACAGCCTCCTCGAAACCCGGGATTATCTCCCCTTCGCCGATGGTGAACTCCAGGGGCTCCCCTCCCAGGGAGGTATCGAACACCGTGCCGTCCTCGAGCTTGCCAGTGTAGTGCACCCGTACGGTGTCCCCCTGTTTTGCCTGTGCCATCTTCTCTCCTTTGTGTTCAGAGCAACCCCTCTATGCGGGGCCGCACATGATGTTCTACATCATCCTCGGTCTCCACCTTTATCCCTTCTACCAGGAACCACCTTTCTGTGTGTTCGATCACCTCCCCGGGTTCCAGCCTGACCAAAGGCCCCAAAGTCTCAAGTTCCAACATCCATTCGTTGGTGTACATCTCCACCGAACACCCGAAGTCCGGGTACGGGCGTCCTGGAAAGTACTTGAACCTCTTCACGAACAGGAGGCCATTTCTTATGTACGCCGCCCACCCATCTCGGGAGTTCACACCGAACTTGAAGGGCCGGGCGTTTCCGGGCTCCTGGCGTAGCAGGACATACCTTCTCCCCCAGAGCACCCTGGGGTCCCGCATATCGCTGTACGGCCACAATACTACGACTCGGTTTGGCAGAAGCCTATCCGGGTCCGAGGGCTCGGAGGACACCGGCACGATCCCTATCCCCCCGGGAGCCATAACGCTCAAGGCCCAGGGGGCGAGCTCCACCGTCCAGAGGCCCTGGTTGTACAGCCGGTGTATCACGGTGGCACCGCCGTCCTCCAGGCTTATCCGCAGTTCCTTCTGAATTCCCGTCCCCGGCTCGACCGGCTGGAGCGCAACCAGCGCCCCCTTCTCCCGCACCTCGACCGGACCGTTGTCCGGAACGTAAGTGCGGAGCCTGGCCTCTGGGGAGTGCCAAAGCCTGTGCCCCCCGTAGATACGCCACTCCTTCCCCCCGGTCCTCCCTATCTCCTCCTCTCGCTCGGCGAACAAGTTATCCCCGCCCACCGGGCCGAATCGGATCACCCTCGGCCCCACGTCCCCAGTGATGATGAGCTCCACCCTACCATCGGAGAGCCGGAAGCAGTTTTGCCATCCACGGTAGGAGACCCGCTCCATCTTACACCTCCCCCCTTAAGCCCTCCCCCGGTAGGGCCACCAGCTTGTTCAACCCGTCTAAGAAAGCCAGCGCGCTCGCCTCGATCACGT
The DNA here is from genome assembly GCA_012962735.1 of Candidatus Latescibacterota bacterium. Taxonomy (GTDB): domain Bacteria; phylum Latescibacterota; class 4484-107; order B68-G9; family B68-G9; genus B68-G9. Next base: position 2,137 of record DTXA01000191.1, on the reverse strand, counting down.
CCGTGGATGTCCCCCTCCCCATCACTGTACGGCCCTCAGCCTCCAGCCGCACGGTGACCTCGCCTAAAGCCTCGGTCCCGCTGGTGACCGATCTGATGGCGTAATTGCTCAACCTCACCTTCTCCATCCCCGTGGCCCTCTTTATCGCCTTGTACGCCGCATCGACGGGCCCGTCCCCCCATGCGGCCTCCTGGACCACCTCGTCCCCCTTGCGCACCCGCACCGTGGCAGTGGGTATGGCGCCTGTGCCGCTGGAGGTGTGGAGGTACTCTAAGGCGAAGGTCTGGGGCACCCGGAACAGCTCCCCTTCCACGATGGCGGCCAGGTCTTCGTCGTATATCTCTTTTTTCTTGTCCGCCAGCTCCTTGAACCGCTCATACGCCCTCTTGAGCTCCTCCTCGGAGAGCCTGTACCCCAGCTCCTCCAGCCTGGCCCGGAACCCATGTCTGCCCGAGTGCCTTCCAAGTACTATCCTGCTCTTCTCGAGCCCTATGTCCTCGGGTCGCATGATTTCATAAGTGGCCCGCTCTTTGAGCACTCCGTCCTGGTGGACCCCGGCCTCGTGTGCGAATGCATTTGCCCCCACTATGGCCTTGTTTGGCTGTACTTCTATCCCCGTCAGATGTGCGACCAGACGGCTGGTGCGGTAGATCTCCCTGGTGTTGATCGCAGTGTCCACCCCGAATATATCCTGCCGCACCTTTAGGGCCATCACTATCTCCTCTAAGGCCGCGTTCCCGGCCCGCTCCCCCAGGCCGTTCACGGTGCACTCCACCTGGCGGGCCCCCTCCCTGACGGCGGCCAGTGAGTTTGCAACCGCAAGGCCTAAGTCGTTGTGGCAATGGACGCTGATTACGGCCTTGCCTATATTGAGCACCCTCTGGAAGAGCGTCCTTATGAGCCCTCCGAACTCCTCCGGGGTCGTGTACCCCGTGGTGTCCGGGATGTTCACGGTGGTGGCTCCTACCTCGATAACGGCCTCCACTACCCTGCAGAGGTAGTCCGGGTCGCTGCGGCCAGCGTCCTCAGGGGAGAACTCCACGTCCGGGGTATACTTCTTCGCGTGCCGCACCGCCTCCACGGCCATCTCCAGTATCCTCTCCTTCTTCTCCTCCATCGTCCTCCCGTACTTGTCGGAGGAGAACTTGCTCCTTATGTGGATGTCCGAGGTGGCGATGAAGGTGTGAATTCGAGGTCTTTCCGCCCCCTTCAGGGCCTCCCACGCCCGATCTATGTCCTCCCTCACAGCACGGGCCAGCCCGGCGATCACCGGACCTTCGACCTCATCGGCTATCCTCTTTGTAGCTTCAAACTGCGCCTCAGAGGATATTGGGAACCCCGCCTCTATCACGTCCACACCCAGCCGGGCGAGCTGGTGGGCTATGGTGACCTTCTCCTCTACGCTCAGAGACGCCCCGGGCGACTGCTCCCCGTCCCTGAGGGTGGTGTCGAATATTATCACCCGGTTATCCTGCATCTATCTCTCCCCCTTTCTGTTATTTGCCTCCAGGACGTCCCCAACGGCCACCTCGAACCCCCCTAAGACTTCGGAGCGGGCGAGCTGACCCTTTTCCCACCTTCCCAGAAGCTTATATCCTTCCTCCCTGAGCACATACACCGATATCGTCCCCTCCTCAGGGTCCACAACCCAATACTCCATCACTCCCGCACGCTCGTATTCCCCCATCTTCTCGCCGTAATCGGTCTCCCTGCTGTGCGCCGATGTCACCTCGACCACCAGGTCCGGAACTCCGTATACCTGTTCCCCTATCCTGTCCTCGTGTCCCCTGGTCACGAACAGTATGGCGGGTTATGAATTCCATCATGCGCAAGGCCAACTCCAGAACTATCCTCTGATGGGTAAGTGGCGGGCCGGCGGGGCGTCCACCGGCCCCGGCCTCACTTCAGCTCATCATCGCCCTCAGCCTCTTACCTACCTTCTCTATGGGGTGCTCCTCGAGCTTTCCCTTCAGCGCCCAGTACACCGGCCTTCCCGCCTGGTTCTCCAATATCCACTCACGGGCGAAGGTCCCGTCCTGGATATCGGCCAAAAGCTGCCTCATGGCCTTCTTTGTCTCCTCAGTGATTATTCGCTTGCCCTTGGTCAGGGACCCGTACTCGGCGGTGTCGGATATGG
>DTXA01000190.1 GCA_012962735.1 Candidatus Latescibacterota bacterium | reverse complement strand
GGACCGACCCTACCGCAAGGCCCTCCCCGTCGAGGAGGCGTTGGCGGAGCTGAGGCGGGGTATGGGGAAACAATTCGACGCCGAAGTGGTTAAAAGCTTCCTGAAGATCACTAAGAATGACGACTGGGATGACTTCTTTAAATACCTTGTGTTTCTGCAAAAATCTTTTGTGAGGGGTGTGAGGGAAGAATGGGCTTGCCCCCAGCTCTGCTCTTCCGTATTTTCTCCTTGGTGACTTAGGTGGAATGCCCCCCTTCCCTAACCAAGGAGAATCCGATGGCAGAAGCCCTCTTCCCCGCTGGACTGCTGGAGGCGCTTTCGGCCTTGCGGCCGGTCTTCCATGCCGCCTCCTGGGAAAGTTTCTTGTATCTTCTCGCCGGCCTGCTTGTGGGGCAGGCCAAAGCGGGAGTGGTACGAGCCAGCTTGCTAGCTCCCCCCTCCTACACCTGGCGCAGACTGCTCGACTTCCTGCGCCGCAACCGCTGGAGCGGCCTCAAGCTGATGGGGGCCTTGACCAGCTTGATCCTCTCCAGGCTGTATCCAGAGGGTCTACCCGCTCACCTGTTCTGGGTGCTGGATCTTACCTATCTGGAGAAGCCGTATGCCCGGACCGTCGAGGGGATCTTGTCCCACTGGAGGCCCCACCGAAAGGCCGGCCAGGGGCACACCCTCAAAGGCCACGGCGTGGTGGTGGTCGGGCACCTCTTTCACCAAAGGGCCCAGCGCTTTCGAGCCTTTCTTTTGGGAGGGCTGCTCTACCTCAAGCAGGCCACTCCGGTGGAGTTAGGGGGAGACTTGTTCTCCCAGTTGCCTTTGCCCCAGGACACTCATAATGTCCTGGTGGTCGATCGGGGCCTGTGCTCCCTCAAGCTGGCCAAGGCCGTCCGAAAGCAAGGGGTCTATTTGGTAGGCCGCCTCAAACGCAATGCGATCCTTTACCTTCCTGCTTCTGAGGCGGACTACAAGGGAAGAGGGAGGCGCCCCATCTATGGAGCCAAGTTCCGGGCCGATGAGGCTCCCAAAGAGCAGATGACCCGGACGGAGATGCTCGTCCCGGTGGACGGAACGCTTCGTTGGGGGGTGGTCTATCGGGGCACCTTCCTTCGGAGAGGCTTTACCCAGCCGGTGGAGCTGCTCCGGGTAGAGGTGGGAACTCTTCCCCCCTGGCTTTTGCTGGTCACCGATCCTACCTTGACGACCGAGGAAGCGATCTGGGCTTACTATGGGCGGTCTCAGGTGGAGGTGGGCATCGGGGAGACTAAGGCGTTGGGCCTGGGAGCCTATCGGGGGAGGCGGCTTCCAGGGATCAGCCGCTGGCCGATGGTCCTGGGGGTGGTTCACAGCCTCTTGCAGTTGATGGCTGTGGGGGCTTTGAAAGTAGAGCTGCCTCGGCAAGGATGGCCCTGGTATCCTAAGGAGAACACTGTGGGGGCCATCCAGAGGCGGCTGAGCGAGTGGTTCCTGCGCGGACATTTCTCTGACTTTCTCGCCCGCGAGCAAAAGTTCGAGGAAATGCGGGAGGCTGCATAACCTCAGCCTCCGCTTTTCCACCTCTCCCCCAGTTTGCAGAAACACAAGCTAATCAACAGCACAGAGCGCTTTTTCACAGAAAACAGTTTTCTACATAGCTAAAGAGGCCTCTAATCTGCTACACTTCGCTACGGGGAAGCGCTTTCCAAAATGCCCCGCACCTGCGCCACCATCCCACGCGTGGATGCTTCGCGAGGTACGTCCGGAAATCATCCTCTCGCACCGTGCCCTTGGTGGAAGCATGTCGGACCGCGATCCCTTTTTGCTTCCGAACCAGCACCCCCACGTGCGTTACATCTAGTCCGGGCAGGGACGTGTAAAAGCCTACCACCTGTCCGGTCTTCAAACGCCCCAGAACCTCGCCGTCCACGTGATCCCTTGGAATATAGCGCACCGTCCGCCGTTTCACTGGAAGCCCCTCGATCCACCGTCGGCCCTCCCCCCGGTCGTTTAATCGCTTCTCCACCGCTACCGAAGGTCCCACCCGATCGGTGACATCTACCACCTCCGGATTACGGGCGATCCACTGGGTGAAGAAATGGTTCCAATTCAGAAAAGAGACATGCCCGTTGCGATACCGCATCCTTCGCAATACGTTGTAGAACCCCTCCAGATCCCTTGCATACGCCAGCGCCACCACATAGTCCACGAACGTAACGCAGTCCACTCCGCTTAGATGCACCACAAACTGCTCCGGCGTCTCCCCATCCCCGATCAGCGTGTGTCCCTCATAGGGGATGCCGAGAAAAGCTTCGGAGATCAGACCGATCCGTGCGCCTATATCCTCCACCTTCCCCGCTTCGGCGATGAGGTGGGACAGTCCCTGCTCATCCCACGGTCCCAAATCCACCACACAGCGAAGGGAATCCACGCCGACCACATCACAGCCTGATCCGGCTACAGCATCCCCCCCGAAACCCACCCAGACGATCATCCATCCAAGTGCCACTCTCCAGAGCATGTACCCTCCTTCTCCGCCCCTCCTCACCTGCAAGGGAGCAAGGGAGCAAG
>DTXA01000189.1 GCA_012962735.1 Candidatus Latescibacterota bacterium | reverse complement strand
GGACGCACGTCCATGGAGACGTTCAGGCCCCGGGCCGAATGGGTTATGGTCCCCACGGATATATAGTCCACGCCAGCTTCGGCGTACTTCCTGATGTTCTCCAGAGTTATACCTCCCGAAGCCTCCACCTCAACCCTCCCCCGGACGAGCCCTACGGCCTCCCTCACTTCCTCGGGTGACATGTTGTCCAGTAACACCCTGTCCACGCCGGAGACGAGGGCTTCCTCCAGCTCCTTTAAGGTCCGCACCTCCACCTCGACCTTAAGCTTCCTGGACCCCATGCTTTCCCTCACCCTCCTCACCGCCTCAGCTATCCCCCCGGCCAGGGCGATATGGTTGTCCTTGATCAGGACCATATCGTAGAGCCCCATCCTGTGGTTCCCCCCTCCCCCGCAGCGCACGGCATACTTCTCTAAGGGTCTCCATCCTGGCGTGGTCTTACGGGTGTCCAGGACCTTGGCCTTCGTTCCCCTCACCGCGCACACATACCTCGATGTGAGTGTGGCTATCCCCGAAAGCCTTCCGAGGAAGTTGAGGGCTGTCCTCTCCGCCGTGAGCATCCCGCGGGCGGGTCCCTCTACCACGGCAACGACATCCCCGGACCGGACCCTCTCGCCGTCCCTGAACCTCGACGAGAACGAAAGCACCGGATCGACCTCCTGGAAGACCATCTCGGCCACCCTCAACCCGCATACCACCCCATCTTCCTCGGCCAAGATCGCTCCCTCGGCCCGGAGGTCCGGGGGAACGGTCCAGAGGGTAGTCCAGTCACCAGGGCCCACATCCTCCCTTAAGGCGAGCCCGACGAGCCTCAGGGCCTCTTGGTAGGGGAAGCCTTCGCAGACCATACACCGGAAGATAACCGACGTTGGGGCAGAAGTCAAATAACTTGACAGGCGAGGATAGATGTTGCTATCTTATACGGGAGGTTACCGCATCTTGAGCGTAAGGGGACTACGCGTGACCACAACGGGGGGGAGGAGATGGGACTTACACAGGAAGAACGGGACCGCGTCCGCAGGATGAGGTGGTGGCACGAGGCCAAGTTCGGGATGTTCGT
>DTXA01000188.1 GCA_012962735.1 Candidatus Latescibacterota bacterium | reverse complement strand
CTCCGGAAGTGCGCCGTACAGGGCTCTATCTTGGAACCCGGGGAGCTGTGGGCCGTGCGGGAGGTGTTGGGTGTGGTGGCGGGGGTTCGCCGGTACATAAGGGCCCGGAAGGGGAAGGTGCCCTCTCTGTATGCCCTTTCGGAGGACCTTTCCCCCCAGCCAGAACTTGAGCGGGCCATAGAAGAAACCGTGGACCCCGAGGGTCGGGTACAGGATTCCGCCAGCCCGGAGCTCAGAAGGGTCCGCAGGGCCCTGGCCGGGAGGCGGGAGGCCCTTAGAGGGGAGCTGGAGCGGCTTTTAGCCTCCCTTCCGGATTCGGTGGTGCAAGAGAGAGTGGTCACCATCCGGAACGGCCGGTACGTGGTCCCGATAAAGGCGAGCCAGGTCGGAAGGGTTCAGGGGGTGGTCCACGACCAGTCCGCAAGCGGCGCCACCTTGTTCGTGGAGCCACTGGCCACCCTGCCCCTCCAGAACGAGGTGAGAAGGCTAGAGCTGGAGGAGCGGAGGGAGGTGGAGAGGGTCTTGGCCGAGCTCACGGCACTGGTGCGAAAGTCCCTCCCGGACCTATCCCGGTCCTTAGAGGTCTTAGGAGAGCTGGACGCCCTGTACGCCCTCGCCTCATACGGTGCGGAGTTCGAGGCCCACGTCCCCAAGGTGAGCCGAGATGGAAGAACGGTCCTGATATCCGCCAAACATCCCATCCTGCTGTGGCGAGGCCGCCGCACCGGGCGGGAGGTAGTTCCCTTAGACGTGGAGATCGGAGGGGATGTGCGGTTCCTGCTCATCACAGGCCCGAACGCCGGGGGGAAGACTGTGGCCCTGAAGACCATAGGACTTCTGACCCTCATGACACAGGCTGGATTCCCCGTGCCAGCCTCACCGGACACTGAGATTGCAGTATACCGCAAGGTGTTTGCCGACATAGGTGACGAGCAGTCTTTGGAGGGGGACATCAGCACCTTCGCTGCACATGTGGGCCAGTGGGTCCGCATCTGCCGGAAGGCCGGGGAGGACACCCTGGTGCTCTTGGACGAGCTGGGTACCAGCACGGACCCCGACCAGGGGGCCAGCCTGGCCATGGCCCTTTTGGATTATTTGCTCGGGCGAGGGGCTAAGGTAATCGCCACCACCCACCTGGGCCGCTTGAAACTCTATGCCCACGGCAGGGGGGATGCGAGAAACGCCTCCATGGAGTTCGACAGGGAGTGTCTAACTCCCACATTCCGCCTCCAGGTGGGCCTGCCCGGTTCGAGTTACGCCTACGAGATCTCGGAGCGGCTGGGCCTCCCGACAGAGGTAGTGTCCCGGGCCCAAGGATACACCGAGGAGGGTGGCAGGCGCATAGAGGAGCTGTTGTGGGAGCTGGAGGAGCTGAGCAGGCGCCGGCGTGAGGAGGCGGAGCGCTTAGAACGGCTGGCTCGGGAGCAGGAAAGGTTGAAGGCCAAGTACAAGGAGAAGCTGGAGGGTGTCAGGGAGGAGGCTAGGGAGATCAAAAGGAGGGCCTTGGAGGAGGCTGAGAGGGTCCTTCGGGAGGCCAACACCCTCGTAGAGCGCACTGTGGCGGAGTTGAGGGCACAAGCTGCCTCTCGGAAGGCCGTGCGCAGGGCAAGGGAGGAGGTGCGGAGGGCAAGGGAGGAAGTAATAGCCCAACAGGAGGCCCTCTCACCCAGACCTTGGGGGGACGGAGAGGTCGGGGTGGGGGATGCGGTGGTCACCCCCTTTGGGGGACACGGAGTGGTGGTCGGGCCGGAGGATAGCTCCGGAAGGCTTTTGGTACAAGTTGGGAGCGCTCGTCTGCGCCTGCCACGTTCACAGCTCCGCCGGGCAGAGGCTCCCCCGTCCCCGAAATCTTCTAGTCTCCCTAAGGTCTCCGCCCCGGATATCTCCCCTCAGGTGGACCTGCGGGGGATGACCTTCGAGGAGGCCGCAGGGATCGTGGACAAGTACTTAGACAACGCCCTATTGGCCAATATGGACCGGGTGGTGCTCATCCATGGCAAGGGTACCGGAGCTCTCAGGGAGAAGCTCTGGGAATACTTAAGGGGGCATCCAAAGGTGAAGTTTTATCGATCAGGGGATTGGAACGAGGGGGGGGACGGAGTGACGGTGGTGGAACTGACCTGAGGCCGCAGCCAGACCTTACTCGCTGCTCACTTCTATCTCTACCACGCCGGAGCCGCAGGGACCTATGGAGGAGAATCCAATAGAGCCATGACGAGACGATTGAGAGAGCAAGGCCCTAAGGTTCGCATCCGACTTCACGCGCTTTGGCTTCTTCGCTGGGGCTATCATCTGGCCCAGACGGCAGAGGCTATAGGGGTCCATATCCGCACAGTTCAGAGGTGGCTTTGTTGGTATAGGCAGGAAGGTCTTCAGGCTTTGCAAAGCCACAGGTAAGGGGGAAAGAAAGGTGGATTGAGCTGTGCTTTGAGGAAGCAAGGTGTGATGCCTTGGCAGAGGGTATGGGCAGACAAGATGCGGCACGGCAGGGTAATGAGGGTTTGGGCCCCAAGGGGAGTGAAGGTTCGTCAGAGGGTCAGATATTTGGCTTTGGCAGTTGATGTGCGGAGAGGAGTGGATAGAGTAGCCAAGGCAGTGAGGTTTTGGAAGGGTTCAGGAATTGATGTGGTAGTTTGGGATAGGGCTTGTAGCCACAGAAGCTTAGAGGTGAGGCAGGTTGGGATGGTGTTGATTGGGCAACCCACCTATTCTCCAGAGTTGAATCCGGCTGAGAGGATATTTGAGGATTTGGCTTCCCAGCCCGAGCGGGTGAAGTACTTGGTTGGCTGGGAGTGGATCCACCAGGAGATTGAGGTCTTGTATCAAAATATGGCAGCATCATAGACAATTGGTATTACTTCCCTAATAACCGTAAAATACACAACTATTCGTATAGCTGATAGCAGCGAATATGCCAAATCCTCCTCTGACATCCGATATTTCTTCAGAAAACCACCAGTTCTAAGAAGTATTTGACAAAAAATACCTTACATACGGAGTATCCGCGGCACAGACGGACAGGGTGAACCGGACGGGAATGGGGGACCCTCTTAATCGGGATATATCGAAGCTCCCATGGGTGTCGACGAAAATTTCTCGGCTGTAGGATGTACATTTATTTATTTTTATTTTCCGGTCGCACAAAATTGAACGGACTCAGGTTACCTCCTCTCGAGGGCCTCCTCGACCTCTTCTCCTATGGCGCGGTTGTACACGAGCAGTATCATCTTCATGGACCTTCTCCCTCCTTCAGGGTGAGGCCGGAGGCGTGGGGTGCCACCCCCGGCCCCCTGTCCTAAACGGTGGTTTGTCTTTTGACCCTGGCCTCAAATATGGAGTACATCACGGGAACGAACACCAATGTGATCAGGGTCGAGACCAGAAGCCCACCTATCACCGATACCGCCAAAGGGCTCCAAAGCTCCGAACCCTCCCCGGTCCTCAGGGCCAAGGGAAGCAAGGCGAATATGGTGGTGAATGCTGTCATGAGCACGGGCCTGAGCCTCCTGGGACCGGTCACAAGTATCGCCTCCCGGAGTCCGAAACCTCTCGCTCTCATTATATTTATGTAGTCTACGAGGACTATAGCGTTGTTCACTACTATACCGACAAGCATTATCATCCCCACGAGCGATATTATGCTAAGGGTCTTTCCGGTTATAAGCAGGGCCCATATCACGCCGGTTACGGCGAAGGGGATGGAGAAGAGTATAACGAACGGGTCCACGAACGACTCGAACTGTGCGGCCATGACCATGTACACGAGCAATATCCCTACGAAGAAGGCTATCCCAAGCCATCTGAAGGACTCGGCCTGCTCCTTGGCGGAACCCCCTATCTTCACATCTATCCCCTCCGGAACCCTCCTCCTCGCAAGGCCCTCCTTGAGATCTGATACGACCTCGCCGAGGGAACGTCCGTAGTAGTTTGCACCCACATATACCACCCTTGCCTGGTCCTTCCTCTCTATGACGACGGGACCCCTTCCCCTGACTATCCTGGCTATGTTCCTTATGGTAACCTGCTTGCCCAAGGGGGAGGTTACGAAGGCGTTCCCTATGTCCTCTAAGGCCTGCCTGTCGGAATCCCTAAGCCTGACGAAGATGTCGTACTCATCCCCTGCCTCCCTGTATTTCGTGGTGGACTGGCCATAGAACTTTGTCCTGAGGGTGGAGGCTATGTTGGCCATGTTAAGGCCTAAAGCAGCGGCCTTCTTTCTGTCCACCTGGACCCATATCTCTGGCCTCCCCTTCTCCCTCGAGATCGTGACATCGGTAAGGCCGGAAATGTCCTCCATAAGTTCTTTCACCTTCGCCGCAAAGGAGTCGGTCGTGGCTATGTCGTATCCATATATCTCCACGGTAACAGGCTTGAGGCCTCCCGTCATCATCGTCTGCATCTCGTCCTGTCCAGAAAAGTCCACGCTCACGACACCGGGTATCTCCCTTATCTTCCTGCTCAGGGCTAAGGTTATGTCCCTGTCTGAACGGTGCCTTCGGTCCTTCGGAACCAGCCTCGCCCCGAGCCTTATTATGTACGTGTCGCTCCTCTGGCCCATTATTGTCTCCATCCCGGTCTCGCTCACCCCGCACCTTGCGAACATCATCTCCCTTTCGGGAACGTCCTCCTGTAATATCTTCTCTATCTTGGCCATGACCTTATCGGTCTCCTCCACCCTGGTCCCCACTGGAAGCTTAACGGTCCCCATAACTCGTCCCTGGTCCGTGGCGGGCATGAATTCGGTCCCCACGAACTTGAGCATCGCAAGGCTCAACATGAACATCCCGAGTCCTGCGGCCACCGTGGCCTTCCTGTGGTCCAAAGCCCACCTCAGGACCTTCCTGTACCTGACCTCCAGCCCCCTGAACCACCTCTCGCTGAAGTCGTGGAACCTCCTTACCAAGCCCCTGCGGCCCCCCGCCGATGGAATCCGCATAACCTGGGACGAGAGCATGGGGGTAAGGGTCAAAGCTGTAAATAGGGATGCCGCCATAACTATCATCACGGCTATGCCGAGCTCCTTGAAGAGGATGCCCGTTACCCCCTTCACGAAGATGATGGGGAAGAATATAGCCACAGTGGTGAACGTCGAGGCCATAACGGCGGTTCCGACCTCGCTCGCCCCGAATACCGACGCCTCCTTCCTGGATTCCCCCTCGCTCCTATGTCGGTATATGTTCTCGTATATGACTATAGCGTTGTCTACGACCATTCCCAAAGCTATCGCTATGGCAGCTAAGGACATGACGTTTACGGTATACCCTCCTGCGAATAGGAATATGAAGGCGCATATGAGGGCTACGGGGATCGTGGTGGCGATTATGATGCTTCCCCTTATCTCCCTTAGGAAGAAGAAGACCACGAGCATAACAAAAAGTAGCGCCCATCCTATGGTGCTCAGGAGGTTGTTTATAGAGCGGACTATGAACTCCGAGGAGTCGAAGACGGTCGCTATCTTGACATCCGGAGGGAGCCCCCTTTGGAGCTCAGGAAGCGCCTTCCTCACCCTCTTGGACACTTCCACGGTGTTGGCACCGGACTGCTTCTGCACCATAACGAGCATCCCAGGCCTTCCGTCTATCCTTACCCTCCTGTCTATCCTCTTGAAGGAGTCCCTCACATCTGCCACATCCTTAAGGTGAATGGGCACCCCGTTGAAGCTCCCCACAATCACATCTCCTATCTCCCCCACATCCCTGAACTCCCCAGGGACCCTTATGGTGTAGTCCAAATTTCCGAGCTTTATGTCCCCGGCCGGTAGGGTGAGGTTCTCGGCCGCCAAGATCCCGACTATACGGGACATAGAAATGTGATAGGCCTCGAGCCTCTGCCTATCCACATTTATCTGTATCTCCCTCTCCGGCCCTCCTATCATGAGGGTCATGGCCACACCGGGGACCCTCTTGAGGGGATCGCAGAACTTCTTCTCTACGAGACGCCGGAGCTTGGAATAGCTCTCCCTCGCCGTGACCCCGAACACCATTATCGGCATCATAGAGGGGTCCATCTTTACGAGCATGGGCCTTTCGGCATCCTCGGGGAGCATCCTCTCTGCTATATCCAACCTCTGCCTCACATCCGCTGCCGCCTCGTCCATGTCCGTGCCCCACTCGAACCTTATGGTCACCGAGGATACGTTCTCCTCTGATATTGATGTGACCTCCTTTATGTTCGGGATCGTGCTCACCTGTTCCTCTATTATCTTCGTGACCTTTGTCTCTATGTCCTCGGGGCTTGCACCCGGATAGATCGTGACTACGGTCATAGTGGGAAGCTCTATCTTTGGAAGTAGGTCTACGGGAAGTTGGACGAGCGAAGCAACGCCCAACACCACTAGCCCTAAGAATATCATCGTGGTGAACACAGGCCGCCTCACGCCGAACTCGGGAAGCTTCATGGCCACCACCTCCCTACGACCTCGGAACCTTCTTTGAGCATCTCCTTTCCCGTGGTCACTACCTTCTCTCCTTCCCCCACCCCTTCCAACACCTCCGCGTACCTCCCGTCCGTAAGGCCGAGCTTCACAGGACGCCTGGAGGCTCTGTTCCCCTGTACTACGAAGACGTAAAAGCTTCCTCCCTCCTTGACTACGCTCTCCAGGGGGACGAGCAGGACTCCTTTTCTCTCCTGGATCGTTATCCGGACCCTCGCG
>DTXA01000187.1 GCA_012962735.1 Candidatus Latescibacterota bacterium | reverse complement strand
TCGGTCGTTCGGGAGGTAGCCCGGCGCATTCCGTTGCCCATATCGGTGGACACTTATAAAGCCGAAGTGGCCAGGAGGGCCTTGGAGGAGGGGGCTTCCATCGTCAACGACATCAGCGCCATACGCTTCGATCCGAAGATGGCCGAAGTCATTGCGGACCATAGAGTTCCCGTTATTCTGATGCATATGAAAGGAACTCCCAGGGACATGCAGAGGAACCCTTACTACGAAGATGTGGTGGGAGAGGTAGAAGTGTTCCTAAAGGAGCGGAGGGAGGCGGCCGTAAGGGCGGGCATACCGGAGGGGAACATCGTGCTCGACCCTGGGATCGGATTCGGCAAGAGGGTGGAAGACAACCTTCAGCTTCTCAAACATCTGGACCGACTCGTCGCCCTGGGCAATCCCGTATTGGTGGGCACCTCCCGCAAATCCTTCATTGGGGCCGTGCTGGACCTTCCGGTGGAAGAGCGGCTGGAGGGCACACTGGCCACCTTAGTCTTGGCCGTAGCCAAAGGGGCCAAGCTCTTACGGGTGCACGATGTGCGTCCAGCCGTCAGGGCGGTTCGGATGGCCGAGGCGATATTAGGGGCCTAATATAACCCCGAAAAGTTCTTCGCTTCGCTCAGATACTTTTTGGAGCTACGAAAAGAGGGGTTGCAGCCCTTCGGCCTTCTTCATCAAGGACTTCCCCTCCTCCGGGTTCAGGTGTCGGAACCTCCTTCCAGCCTCCAAGAACTTGTCCAGAAGCCTCAAGTCCCCGGCTGTGGGCGCGGCCGTCACCCCCTCCGATAGCACGAACCAAAGGCTTTGGTCTATTTCGTCCTGGGTGTCGAACGGCTCGTACCACGTCTGGTACCGCCTCTCTCCCTCCGGCCATCTGCCCTTGGCGATCGATTTTATGGCCAAAGTACCCACGTTGCGCTCTCGGGCCAACTCTAGAAGAGGCCGGTAGTCGTTCTGGGGGGTGCGATGTCGGGCCAAGGCGAAGTTTAGGGGGAACATAACGGTATCGAAATCGAACCTCAAGAAGGCCTCCTTGAGCACGGAGGCTGTGTGTCCGGTGATCCCAATGTGGCGGATCAGGCTCTCTTCCTTGGCCTCAGAGAAGGCCTCCAGCGCCCCTCCCGGCCCGAGGACCGCCTCTAAGTCCTCCTGGGTGCTCACCCCGTGGAACTGGTACAGGTCGAAGTACTCCACCCCCACACGTTCCAGGGACCGCATCAGCTCCTCACGGGCCTCATCTCTGGTTCGTTTCAAGGTCTTACATGCCACAAAGACCCGGTCCCTGTACCTTTGGACCCATGGCCGGACCAACACCTCGGAGTCCCCATATGTGGGGGCTATATCGAAGTAGTTCACTCCACACTCTAAGGCCTTTTCTATCGCCCTGTCGGCCTCCCTCTGGGAGGCACCTATCAGGATGGCGCCGCCTAAGGCCACCACCGAGGCCTCGAAGCCCGTACGTCCCAATCTTCTCCTTTCCATAGGCCCTCCCTTCACCCGTGCGTTTGTACACCGTATCCGGGGTCCACCCCACTACGACCTTCCTACAGAATGAGCGAGGCCTGTTTATCCTCCGGGAAGGAATTCCTCCAAGCTCCTCCCCTCGCTCACCTGGACGATTCCGTGCCTCCTGAGCATATCCACGAACCGCTCCAGCTGGCATTCGTCCGCCCCCGGCGTGGGCATAAGTCTTCTACCCTCCACACGATACCCGCTCGTGAGCACAAGCTTAGAGTATTCCACGGGGATACGAGCTGCCTCGACCCTGAAGGCCACCTCGTCGTCGTCCGCCAGCCGCTCCGCCCGGTCG
>DTXA01000186.1 GCA_012962735.1 Candidatus Latescibacterota bacterium | reverse complement strand
GGGATAAGGAGTTTAAAGCAAAGTTGGAGGAGTTAAAGAAGCCCGGGGAGATTAGCCCCAATTGTCAACAGCTCAGGTTTTGCCCCCGTCTTTGTATCTAGTGTAATAGTTAATGACCCTCCTGATGTAGATCCTCGTCTCCTTTGGTACGCCTTTTCTTTGCCTGACCCAGTGCGGCCCGGCATTGTAGGCGATCAGGGCCTTTTTCAAGGAACCGAATTCATCCAGATATCTCCTGAGCAGTCTGGAGCCCCCGAAGATGTTGGCCCTGGGATCAAAGGGGTCTTGGACGCCAATCCGCTTGGCCGTGTGGGGCATAAGCTGCATCAACCCCTGGGCCCCCCTCTTGGAGACGGCGCCTTCAGCAAAGGAGCTCTCTGCGTGGATCACAGCCTTGATCAGGGCAGGGGGCAGATTATAGGTCTCAGACGCCTTCTGGATGATCGCGTTGTATCTTCTTGGGTCTGCCTTTCTCCCGGCCCCAACCCGATGCTTGTAGAACGCTCTGCGGGTCCCTGAACCTGCCCATTTGGGTAGTCTGACTCCGCGGGCTATCGCCTCTTTTGAGAGGGTCTGGAGAAGGGATTCGGCCATCGGGTCCCCCCGGAACTCCCTTACCTTGGCGATCATCATCCTCTGAATAAGGAAGTTCTCATAAAAGGGTTCGGCATGAACCCTCTCAATGGGGATAAGGGACGGTGCGCACAGAAGGCCGACAAGTAGGGCGCGGCATACGAACACATTGGTTGGGCTCACCTCTCAGCCTCCTTGCCTCTCTGGATTTGATGGCCTTCGGTTCTTTCGCCCAGATTCTTTCTAAACTCTTCCATGATCATTCTGGTGTAGAGACGGTCAGGGACCAGCCCATGGTTTACGGCCTTAAAGCCCGCCTTTATGTACTTGCCCTCTCCCATGCCCTGCAGCTCCACACTTACGCGGTGCCGGGAGTTGGGGTCATGAGCCGTGATGGTGCGACGCTGATCGCCCTCTTTGATCTCAATGATCTGTAGCCCCAGCTCGTTCATGGTTCTGATGGCAGACATATATGCCTTTTTCATGGAGGCCCGATGGAGTTCCTCGCCCTTTCCGCTGCGGGAGTAATAGATTCCCCTGGCCCCGGTGCTGACCATTGTGGGAGCCCAGGCCGAGCATCCGCTTATGGCAAAAAGGGCAATGATCAGAAAACTACCTCTGAGAGACATCCTTCTTCACCCCCTTCTGATCTCCTTCGATAATTTGGTTGCACATCCTTATGACCCGGGCCCTGATTCTTGCGATTCTCATCAATCGTTCGTTATAGGTGTAAGGCACCTCAAGGCCAAGGTCTCTGAGTCTTTCAAAGGCCAGGCGGGACCCTTTGAATGTCAGTTCAGCCAGGGCCGGCCAGGAGGCATTGACGGCCCTGATGAGCCGCTCATTGGAAGGGAACAGAGAGGGGAGGTTGCCGGATGCATAAAGCCATCCCGGCACCAGGATCGCCCCCATCGCCACGGCCACAATTGCCTTCTGACTTGCCCAAATCCTCATCCCTCTCCCTCCATCAAGAGAATCAGGTCCAGTGATATGATCTCCTGGGTTTTGCCCATCCTCCCCTTCTCCACCTTCAGGCCGAACTGCGACCCGCGCTGAAAGTAGCTTCCCCAGACCATGTCCAACTGGGATATCTGATATCCGCCCCCGCTGAGATACTCCTTGAGGGCCCCCAGAATGGCCGCTTCCTTTTCCAGCGGCAGGAGAATGACGCATCTCAGGTCAGACCCTTTGAAGAGTGGGCGCGAGTAGTCCAGGATCTCCTTGATCAGCGGCTCCCCGTAGATTTCTCTGGGCCGGAAGAGGGCCATCCCCTCCAAACGATCCCTTCCACCTTCATCCAGCCCCAGGAATGGATACCCGTCACTACTCCAATCCAGGATAACCTCGGCCAGGATCCTCTGCTCCTTTGCATTTCCAAGGAACAGTCGCCCCCCCATCGCTCTCATCTTGCTTAGATAAGCCTCAAAACCAATCCGGCCGTAAGAGGCCTGGACCATGGGGACAGGAGAATTCTCCTCTATCAGTTTGCGGCCCACCTCCGCCATGTGGCTGTTCAGTCTAAAATCGGCCGGTAAGAGCCTCTTTGGCCCGGAATTACTCCTCAGTGATCTCTTCGGGGCCGGGGTCTTGTTCGCCACATGGGATCTCACCGCCTTTTCCGCATTCGGAACAACCTCCCTGGGCACGGGCTTGAGGCCCTTTGTGAGTCGGGAGACCCTCTCCTCCACCGCCACGACCCTGACCCTTTTTATTTTCGGGATGCTCATTCTCAGCCTTGTGCTTTGGTGTTCATCTCTGTGGTTGGTCCTGCTCCGTCCCACAAGGCAGAGGATCACAACGCTTAAGAGCAGGACCATGAGCATGAACACCAACACCTTCTTTGCCATTCGGCCCTCCGGCTCAATTCCCATCCAGCACCTCAATGGTCTTTGAGTAGAGCTCCCTGATCCTGCTCACCTGGTCCAGCTCGATGGGCCCCTGGGCCCCACCCTCCTCCCTCTCGCTCCCCTGCTCAGGATCGCCTCTCTCCAGGAGCTCTGAGGTCAATTTGCTGTCCTCCTGGTCCAGGGGGCCGAAAGGGGGAGAATCTTGGGCAATCGCTTCCCCTGTCTGCCCTGGATTTGCCCCCCTCTCCAGGGCCTTTTTCGGCCGCCCTCCTCCCTGATCCGCCCGCACTTTGCCCAGGGCGCCCCTGGCCTTGCGGTAAGCCTTTTCCATGGCCAATCTTT
>DTXA01000185.1 GCA_012962735.1 Candidatus Latescibacterota bacterium | reverse complement strand
GAAGGAACCGGTGGAGAGGTGGAAGCGGGGGGAGATCTCCTCACGGGAATGCCTCGAGATCGAATGTTCGGGCGTCAGGGTCTCCCCGAGGGAGATGGAGGAGTTCCTGCGCCACTTCGAACTTGACCCCACCTTCCCTTCCTTCGTGCAGTACTGCCGGAAGGAGGGGATACCCCTGTATATACTGAGCGATGGGCTGGACTTCTATATACGATACCTTTTAGAACGGTACAGATTGGAGGATGTGCCCTTCTTCTCAAACCGCCTGTGCTTCTCCGACGGGCGGCTGGTGCCGGAGTTCCCCTACTTCATCCCATCCTGCGGGATGTGCGGCAACTGCAAGGTGGCCCATATCCGGAGGCTTCGGAGGGAGGGGGACCTGGTGGTGCACATAGGGGACGGACTCTCGGACAGGTTCGCAGCAGAGGAGGCGGACGTGGTGTTCGCCAAGGGGGAGCTTTTGGAGTACTGCCAAAACACAGGCCTGCCCTGCAGGCCGTTTCGGGACTTTCGAGACGTGCAGGAGGCCCTTCCGGATCTGAGGGGCCGTGAGGTCCCCGAGGGCAGGGGAAGGAGATGCCCGGAGGTGCCACTTTTGGAAGGTGCGAGGCCTATAAACGGGTAAGGGGAATAACCGGTGAAGGCTTTGATCTTAGCGGCAGGCAAAGGGGAAAGGTTCCATCCGTTCTCTTATTACCGTCCCAAACCCCTCTTCCCTATCGCAAACCGTCCCCTTATGGAGTACGGCCTCAGGGCGTTGGTGGAGTCGGGGGTGAAGGATATAGGGATCGTAGTGGGGCACCGTGGAGGGAGGATAATGGCGTACTTCGGGGACGGGAGCAGGTTCGGCTGTCACATCTCGTACATAGACCAGCCCAGGCCCTCCGGTACGGGGGACGCTGTGCTGCTGGCCCGGGAGTGGGCTGGGGGGGAGGACTGTTTGGTAGTATACGGGGACCTCTACTTCCCGGAGGAAGCCCTTGAGAAGGTATTGAACGCTCTCCCCAAAGCGAATTCCGGGGTGGCGGCCGTGGGGTACCATCCCGAGGGGGGCGACCGGGGCCTGGCGGCTGAGGTGAGGGATGGGAAGGTGTGGAACTACCACTGGAAGGACCCACACTACCGAACTTTCCCGGTGCTTTGGGGCATATACGGGCTGAAGGCACCGGCGTGGAAAGGTCTGAAGCATCTACCGGACGTGGTTGAGGAGGTGGGTAACGGCATCTTCCCTCCCGAGGAGCGGGATCTTGCGGCCCTTACGAAAGTGCTGGCCGAGGCTGGGATGCCCTTGGAAGCTCTGGAGATCGAAGGTGTGATGGACGTGGACCTCCCCTGGCAGCCGTTGGAGGTCTTCCAAAGGGTGGTCCGTGAGATGGCCGAGGACCTGGACGAAACGGTGGTAGAGGAGGGAGCTGAAATTGAAGAGGGGGCGAAGGTAGAAGGAAAGATGTATCTTGCCCGGGGAGCCCGCATCTTGCGGGGGGCATACCTGCAGGGGCCGATCTGGGTGGGGGAGGACACCGTGATAAGGGAGGGGGCGCATATATACCCTTATACCGTTATCGGAAGGGACTGCGTCATAGGTCCGTATTGCGAGGTATCCGGATGCGTGGGGAACCGGTGCAGGATCATGCACTGCGTGGAGTTCGGAGGGATGGTTTTGGACGAATCGTACTTCGTGCATTACTGCGAGCTTGCGGGGATCTTCGGGGAGCGAAGCGAGATAGGTGCCGGGACCTTGGTCGGCACGAGGCGCTTCGACGATATGCCTAACAAGGTGATCGTACGGGGTGTGAATTATAGGGTACCGTTCAGCGGCGTGCTCTTTGGGGATTACTCCCGCACGGGGGTGGGGGCGATAATTATGCCCGGCAGGATCGTAGGGCCGTCCGCCATCGTGGGGCCTGGGGTGGTGTTGACCCACAACGCAGAGCCGTTCACCATGGTCCTGGTCAAGCAAGAGCAAGAAGTTAGGCCCTGGGGGCCGGAGGTGTACGACAGATGAAGCTTCTGGACGAGCTTACCTGGCCCGAGGTATACGAGAGGATATCGCTTTCGGATGTGGCGTACTTCCCGGTGGGCACTCAGGAGGGACATGGCGCTCACCTTCCCATGGGCACGGATATGTACACAGCCACTGCAACGGCCATATTGGCTGCGGTGAGGACCGGAGGGATAGTCCTGCATCCCTTGGCCTACTCCTTCACAGGTGCGACCAATGCATTCCGGGGGACGGTTTCCATCCCGATGCACTTAGAGATGGAGGTCATAAAGGCTGTCGTGAGGAACCTCTGGGGACAGGGCTTCAGGGCGATATGGGTTGTGAGTTGCCACGGTCCGAACGACATCCCCATTATGATGGCCATAAGGGAGCTTTACGAGTACGAGCGCACTGTGGTGGCGTACTTCAACCCCTCCCGTTCGGTGGATGCCGGGAAGTATGGGTACGACGACCCAGCTAGGGAGATGGCGATGTGCTATGCGGCAATGGAGGTGTTGGGCATAGGGGAAAGGGTCCGGGATATAAAGGCCGGGGCATCGGAGCCGCTTCCACCGCTGGAACTGCCCGGAAAGGAGGGGCTGGCGACCGGATACCACTATGCGGATATGCGCCAACATGTGCCGGCGAGGGAGGTGGACGTAGATGTGGGACGAAAGCTTTTGGAGGAGGCCGCGGGGCAGTTGGCAGCCCGGACGGAAGACCTGAGGACCTATGCGAGGTTCGTGGAGAAAGGGGGGAACCCCCCCTTTTCGGTGGAGCCCTGAGTGCGCACATGGGCGAGAGGAGCGCTGCAGAAGGCCGTGGAGTTTTTGAGGGAGGGGGACCGGTTCTTGGTCACCGCCCACCGCAACGTGGACGGGGACGGTCTGGCATCCCTATTGGCCTGTGGGATGCTCTTGGAGAGGATGGGGAAGTCCTACGAGATGGTCTTACATGACCCCATCCCGGACGAGCGGTACTCTTTCCTGCCAGGCTTCACCAGGGTAAGGTCGCCCCGTACCCCCCTCCCGTGGTCCCCCGGGAGGGCTGTGGTCTTGGACACGCCCACCTTAGAGCGGCTCGGGGATGTGGCGAGCCTCCTTCCGGGGAGGGGGTCGGTGCTCAATATCGACCATCACGAGGATAACAACCTTTTCGGAGGGATTAACTTAGTCCTGACCGAGGTCAGCTCCACCTGTGAGGTCCTGTACTCCCTGTTCGGGCACCTGGGGGTGCCGGTCGAGGGAGATGTTGCCTTGTGCCTATACACCGGCATACTCTTCGACACCGGGGGCTTTCGCTTCTCCAACACCACATCCCGAGCCCTGCACATCGCCGGGGACCTCGTGGAGGGGGGGGTTAGGCCGGACCAGGTGGCCGATGCGATCTTCCACCGCCGCTCCCCCCAGGCCATCCGGAGGCTGGCCAAGGCTCTGTCGACAATAGAGTTCCATTGTGAAGGGAAGATAGGCCTGATGTGGTTGGACGAGGTGGTGCCCGAGGGGGACGGGAGGACCTCGGAGGACACCGAGGGCTTCGTGGACATGGCCTTGTTCGTGGACGGGGTGGAGGTGGCCGCCTTCCTCAGAAAGAGGGGCGAAAAGAGCTTCAGGGTGAGCCTGCGCTCCCGAGGGGAAGTATCGGTGAACCACATAGCCGGACGGTTCGGGGGGGGAGGTCACTCCAGGGCCGCGGGGTGCTACGTGCACGGTGACCTGGAGGAGGTTCGCGTGCGGGTCCTCGAGGCCATAAAGGGGGCGGTATGCCCGGACAGGAGGAAGGATGTTCCGGACCGTGATTAAGGTCCTGCTGGTCTTCCGACTGGAGCGGTGGACGCCGTTTGTGCCGTGGGATGCGATATGGCATTACCTCCGCAGGCCTGTGGCCGTACAAGTGGCGCTGCGGAGGAAGGACATAGGTCTGCCGTTCGGTTTGTATCCCTTAAATGATTATGACGGCCCTGTGATAGAGGGCCCCTCCCAGAATTGAGGAGGGTATATGTCCGATATGCAGTGGTACCGTCGTACTTAGCATAGAGCTATGAATTTGCCGCTATCCGGGGAGTTTCTATGCACCAAGGGCGTTGGTTTTGGAATCCGGCGGACAGAAGCTGTGCTTCGTCAGTAAGGTAGAGCCTGAACTTTTGCAAGAAGCCCAAAAGGTACTCTCCGAACACCCGGAGCACTTCTGGTCCGAGGAAAATCCAGATCGAGTGGACCCGGCCTGGATGAGGGCAGCATCCGTCATGAGCGTGCACCTCAAGGGTTAGCCTCCCAGAGGAGCAATTGATAATGCTTCTGAAATTTCAGATGTGGGAGGTGAGGATAGAGGAGGTGTTGAGGGAAAGCCAAAGGTTAGTGTTAGAGGAAGTTCAGATGAGATGTCTCAACAACTCAGACACATTGAGGTAGACTTCCCCATCGAGCAGGTCAACAACCCCCTGGCCCGGCGGGAGGCGAACGCCAAGCGGCCGATCTATAAGCTCCATAGGCAAAGATGAGGACCACACCAAAGTCGGTAGAACCGCTATTGCTATGTGGCCAGGCCAGCCACACAGGTAAGAATTCCTGAGGGGGAGCCAGTGCTCGTATGGCTGAGGTTGCCGGATGTCCGCTTGGAGGAGGTCACGGCTGCCCAGGCGACGACGGTAGCGGATGCTTTAGAGGTCACGGTTGATACCCTAAGGCAGCTTTTGGAGAGCATTGGCCCTCGGCCTATATTCATTACCAGCGACCACGGCTACATATATGCGAGGAACAATCTGGCAGATATCCCCAGAGGTAGAAAGGGAAGCCAAGAGGGTCTTCGCCAGGGAGAGCAGGGCGAAGTTGGGAGGAGAGGATATCGGGTTGGTGAAGCGGTACAGGGATTTCTTCGCAGGCGCTGGGACATGTGTCTCCATCAAGGGGCGGTTCTGGTGGGCCGGGAGCGGTCAGAACGACAGGTGCACAGCCCACGGGGGATTTTCGTTGGCTGAGGTCCTGGTGCCGGTTGTGTCGGTTGGAAGTCTTCGATGAATTCTAACTAAGGGGGAACTATGTCCACGCCTGAAGAGCCCACTTCCGAAGAGTGGAGGGGGCTTTACGAGGTGGCTGTGGCCTTCCGGGACATCGCACCCTGGAGGTGGATGACCGACTCGGACATCTTCGGGGTTCGGGACCCCGATGGGAAGGAGATAGGCTATTGCTGTGTTTTAGGGATGGCAGGGGAGGTATTTGGGATGGTGCTGTATAGGGGGATCAGGGGGTTGATGGGATACTGGGACACCGTCCAGGGAGAGATCCAGTCCCCTATGGACTTCCTGCTGAGCCAGGACTGTATGAGGGTGACGTTTGAGGACAGGTCCGAGCTTGACAGAAGGGACTTAGCGGTGATCAAGAGGTTGGGGCTCAAGTTCAGGGGACGAGGCCAGTGGCCCCAGTTCCGGAGCTTCCTTCCCGGGTACGCTCCCTGGTACCTCACCGGCCCGGAGGCGCGGTTCCTGACGGCGGCCTTGGAGCAGGCTGCGGTGGTGGCCGAGAGGTTCCGGGAGGACCCAGAGGTCCTCTCCCCTCCGGAGGAGGGGAAGTTTTTGGTGCGCATACCTGTGCATCGGAAGGGGAGAGTATACTGGAGAAATAGATGGCAGGAGCCCGGGCCGGAGGAATTCAAGACCTTCCAAGTGGAGTTCCCGGTGATAGAGGAGCTTCAGGTGGCATCGGGCAAGGCGTGGGAGATAGGATATTTCTTTATGTCCACCCCGGTGCGGGAGGAGAGGGGAAGCCGGCCTTTTTATCCATGTGTCTTTCTTTGCGTGGACCGGGACAGCGGTTTCATCTTAGGGGTGCGCATAACCGAGTACGGTCGGATGGTCCAGGAGGGAATATCTTGGTTCGCCGAGATGTT
>DTXA01000184.1 GCA_012962735.1 Candidatus Latescibacterota bacterium | reverse complement strand
TTTTGGTATATAAGGAGGAAAGCATGTTATGGATCATGCCTCCGCCCGGCGTCCTCTGTCGGGGGCGTCGGGCTCTGCCGGGTTTGAGGAGTCTTTAAAACGACATCGGCCGGCAGATAAAGGAGGGAAGAAATGCCGAAAACTATCGCCGAGATCAACGAGCGCATCCGCAAGGGACAGGCAATGGTAGTCACCGCCGAGGAGATCATAGATATCGTGGAGGAGAAGGGCCTCAAGAAGGCGGCAGAAGAGGTGGACGTGGTCACCACCGGGACCTTCGGCCCGATGTGCTCCTCCGGAGCGTTCCTGAACATAGGCCACTCCAAGCCTCGCATCAAGCTCGGAGGTGGTAAGGTCTACCTCAACAAGGTTCCAGCCTATGCGGGCTTGGCCGCTGTTGACATCTACATAGGTGCCACTGCCCTTCCGGACGAAGACCTCAGAAATGCCGACCATCCCGGGGAATTCCGGTACGGTGGGGGACATGTGATACAGGACCTGGTGGCAGAGAAGGACGTAGAACTTGTGGCCGAAACATACGGCACGGACTGTTACCCTAAGAAGCACTTGGAGACCCTCATAAACATTCGGGACCTAAACGAGGCGATCCTCTTCAACCCCAGAAACGCCTACCAGAACTACAACGTGGCCGTCAACCTTTCCGACCACACCATCTACACCTACATGGGGGTGCTCAAGCCCCGCCTGGGGAACGCCAACTACTGTAGCGCAGGACAACTCTCCCCCCTCCTCAACGACCCGCTCTACAAGACCATCGGGATCGGCACCAGAACATTCCTGGGAGGAGGGATAGGCTATATTGCCTGGCACGGCACCCAGCATAACCCTTCCGTGTCGAGAGGAGAAAACGGCGTACCCAAGGTACCCGCAGGCACCCTGGCCGTGATAGGGGACCTTAAGGGGATGGACCCCAACTGGCTTGTGGGGATATCTATGACTGGGTACGGGGTGACCCTGACGGTCGGCATAGGGGTGCCCATCCCCATATTGAACGAGGAGATATGTCGGTTCGTCTCGGTGCGTGACGAGGAGATCTGGGCGCCCATAGTGGACTACAGCGACGCCTATCCCAACCGTGAGTCTGAGGTCTTAGGCGAGGTCAACTATGCCCAGCTCAAAAGTGGGAAGATAACGGTCCGGGGCAAGGAAGTCCCCACAGGGAGCCTCTCGAGCTACGCCAAGGCCAAAGAGATAGCGAAAATCCTCAAGGAGTGGGTCCAAAAGGGCGAGTTCCTGCTCACCCAGCCTGTGGCATCCATCCCCGGGGCCGAGAGCGGCTACACCTTCCGCCCGCTCAAAGAGCGAAAACCTTAGGAGGTCCAGCGGTCGG
>DTXA01000183.1 GCA_012962735.1 Candidatus Latescibacterota bacterium | reverse complement strand
CTGCTCCTTCGGAGGTAATCCCTGTTTTCAGGGGTATCTCGGAAGCGCCAAGGAAACTGGGCCAAAAGCCCTAAAAGCACCCCGGCCTCTACGAGAGGAACTATGGCCTCCCTGAAGGGGCCGGCCACTTCCCCTCCCTTCCCCTCGTGGGTCCACTCCTTTGGGACCTTCGCTGTAAAGCCGAAGCCCTCGGGTACCTTCTGCAACATCCGGCGGAAGGTATAAGGGGGAGGGATGCGGTAGTACGTGGCGTTTACCTCAACCAGGTCGAAATGCCGGGCGTAGTACGGGAGCATCTCGGCCTTGGGAAGGTTTTCAGGGTAGAATGTCCCCCGCCAGTCCTCAAAGCTGTAGCCTGAAGTCCCGATCCGCACTTGCATCAGCATCACTCTCCTAAGAGTCCCTATATAGCGGCATACGGTTGAACACCTTTTCCACGTATTTCCGGGTCTCTCGATACGGAAGCTTCCTGCGGAGCCTATCGTAGACCTCGTCCGCGGCCATCCGGTTGACGAGGGGAAGGGCCTTCTTAAGAGATCCCTTCCCCGCGAACGCCCGGGCGACGTTCCCAGGGCCGGTGTTGTAGGCGGCGACAGCGCAGTATATGGCCTTCCGGTCGTCTTGTATACCTCGGAAGATCCTGGTGCGCAGATAGTGGAGATAACCACAGCCGAGCTCTATGTTGTTGCGAGGGACGAAGAAGTAGCTGGGAGGAAGCACTTTGTCCTCCTTGTATATATACCTATACGCTGTGCGGCCGCCCGAGGTTGGAACTAGTTGCATCAGGCCGTACGCAGGAACCGGAGAGCGAGCCTTGGGGTTGAAGTGACTTTCGGTGTGGATGACGGCGAAGACGAGAGGAGGGGAAAGTTGGAACTTGGAGGCGTACTGGTGCACCAGATCGGCATACTTCTGGGCCCGCACCCTCAGGTGGTCCGGGACCAGGGGGAACCTCACCGAGAGCTTGGTCCTCCTCTTTCCATCCTTTCCGACCACCTCTTCCCGCTTTATGTAGGGCTCCCGGACGACTTCGCTGGCGAAGACCTCGGCGTTTTCCTCGGTGACGGGCTTTCCGTCCGAGGTGCGCAGTTGTCTCGAAAGCACGGGCTCATCGCTCAAGGGCTTGGGGACGTCCACCGTGCCGTCCGGCATCCGGACTTCGTAGTCGGAGGTCGTACCCCGGTCATTGACGAGTTCCGCCACGGCCTGCTTCAGCCGAGCGACTTCCTCCTGCGGGTCCGAGTTGACCAGGACCTCGACCCAGGCCTCCCCCTTCTCGAAGTCCACCTTGGTGCGCACGTTGAGGTTGTGGCGGTATTCCACCCAATCCTTCTCGGTGGAGCCGATGAACTTCAGCCACTTGCGCTCCACCTCCTCCTGGAACTTCTTGAAGGCTTCACGCTCGGCCTTCAGGAACTCCTGGTACTGCTTGGTGACCTCCTCCTTGTACGCTTCGTAGGCTTCCTCCTGTTGCCTGAGGTACTCCTCGAACGCCTCATCCCTCTGAGCAAAAGCTGTGCTCACCGTAAGGCCTACCAAAAGCAGGTTGAGCAGCATACTTCCCTCCTATCTGAGGTATCCAAGCTCTCGCAGTGAGACCTCCTTTTTGGACCACTTAGGCCTCACCTTGACCCACAGGTCCAGGTACACCGGACGGCCGAGGAAGGCCTCTATCTTCCGCCTCGCCCACTGGCCGATCTTCTTCAGCATGGCTCCCCCCTCTCCGATCACGATGCCACGCTGGGAGGGCTTCTCCACATAGATGATGGCCCGGATGTAAGTCTTTCCCTCGGCCGGGTCCCTCTCCCGGAACTCCTCCACCTTTACGGCCGTCGCGTAGGGTAGCTCCTGTCCCAAGTTCAAAAATAGCTCCTCCCGAATCAGCTCTGCTACGAAGAAACGCTCGGGTTGGTCGGCAAGGACCTCCGGAGGATAAAGGAAGGGACCCTCGGGCAGGAAGTCCGCCAAGACCTTCTTCAGCTCGTCCAGGTTGTGGCCCTTGAGG
>DTXA01000182.1 GCA_012962735.1 Candidatus Latescibacterota bacterium | reverse complement strand
TGGAGACTTCGACGAGGACGAGTTGGACGATCTGACCATCGCGTTCTCGGAGCTGTTGGATGAGGTGGCGAACAGGTACAAGGAGAACATCGTCACGGAGGAGACCTTAGATTACCTGGTGTGGGTGGACCCAGAGGAGTTCGGGCAGAGCACCAAGCTCTACAGGGTTCTGAGGAGGGAGTTCGGCCAGAGGTTTCCGGACGGGAAGCTGAGGCGTATAAACATCAACAGAAAGTTGCTCTTGCTCAAGATAACGAGGGCATAGCTGGGAGGGAGCTATGCAGAGGGTTACGGTTTTGCTTTCGATCTTCCTGACGACCGGGATGGCCTGGAGGAAGCTACCCCAATGGACCCAGACACACCGACATCCCGAGTACCCCCAGAACCGGTATATATTAGGCGTCGGTGCCTCCGAGGAGGGCATGGAGGACGCCCGTGAACAGGCCCGGTTGGAAGTGGTAAGACAGATTAGGGTCAGGGTGAAGTCGGAAGTGGAGCACCGCAAGGAGGCGTTCGGGTTCGGAGAGCAGGAGGCGATACGGGAGCAGTCTAAGGAGCTGTCACAACAGATTGTGGACGAAAAGGTTTCCGGGATACGCATTGTGGAAACAGCTCGAGAGGAGGGCCGATACTACGCCTTAGCGGCTTTGGATCGCATAAGGTTCGCCGATGCCTTGGAGGCGGAGCTCTTCCAAAAGGACCGGGAGGTGAGGAGGTTGTTGGAGGAGGCGGGGGAGTTCGCAGAGGAGGGGAAAGTCCCGAAGGCCTTAGAGTCCCTATCGCAGGCGTACGGGCTTTCGTTGGAAGCTTCGGCCCGACTGGCCCTGTACCGGGCGGTAGCCCCTGTACCGGAGATGGCGGAAATTCTCCCCCCGTCTCAGGTGCTCTCCCGCATCCGGGAGGTGGTATCGGGGCTGAGAATGGAGAAGGTCTCGGGAGATGGCCAAGAGGGAAAGGAAGGAGATGAGCTGGCCCGGCCTTTGGTCGTGCGGGTGGTGGGGGAAGGGACGCCGGTTAAGGGGGTGAAGGTACGGTTTGTATACGGGGACGGGAGGAGGATCGGCGATCGGGTGACCGGTTCGGACGGAGAGGCTCAAGTGCGGGTCGTGGCCAGGACCTTAGAGGCGGATCGAGGTGTAGTGGTCGCCAGGGTGGCCTTGGGGGGCCTTCCAGAGGGAGTGCGGTTGCGGGGGCTTCCGGAGGCGCGGTTCTCGTACCGGATGCTTAGGGAGGGGTTTCCAGTGGCGGTGGAGGTGTACGGGCTGAAGGGGGAACGGCTGGAGGTGATGGAGAAGAAGCTCGCCCGGGCCCTGGACCGACTAGGGTACGTGGTGGACCAACGGTCGCCTATCTTGCTGAAAGGGCAGGTGGAGGTGGGGGAAGTTAAGGAGGTGGAAGGGTTCGGGGGGACGAAGGTGTTAGCCCAGGTGCAGGTGACGATTTCGGCGCTGGAACTGCCCTCGGAAAGAGCTTTAGGGTCGGTCGCCTTTTCGGGAAGGGGGATGGGAAAGGACCGGGAGGGGGCTGTGCGAGCGGCAATGAGGAAAATTAAGGTGGACCGGGCCGGACTCGCCCGAACCCTGCGGGAGGCGGCCTTCCCTCGGGCCACCGAGGAGAAAGCCAAAAGGCACCTGGATCGAGCACAGGCGGCTTTAGAGAACAAGGATTATAGATTAGCTCTTAGAGAGTTAGAGCAAATACCTCCTGAGACCAGCGCATACGCCACTGCTCAGGAACTGCTGCAGAAGGTGCGACAGAAGGTCGCGGCCCGACCCCGGCCCACCGTAGCAGTGTTCGCACCGGACGCCACGGGGTGGGGGAGCTGGAAGGCGGCGGAGGCCCTCAGGGATATGTTGGTCACAGCTTTAGTCGGGACGGGGAAGGTGGACGTGGTGGAGCGGAGACGGCTGAGGCAGGTGTTGGAGGAGCAGAAGCTGGGGACGACGGGCCCTGTGGACCCCGAAACTGCCTCCCGCATCGGGAAGCTGGTGGGGGCGGAGTACGTCCTGTTGGGGCGGGTGGTCGGGAGAGGTGGAAGGGTGGAGGTGGACGTAAGGTTGGTATCGGTGCAGACGGGTAAAGTTGTGGCCGCGTCCTCCGCGGCCGGCCGGGAGGAGAACTTGCGGGCGATCTCCGAGGAGTTGACGAATAAGCTTTTGGAGCAGATGGAGTAGGGGATGGGATGCGATACCGGGATCTGGGGAGGACCGGGCTGAAAGTTTCGGCAGTGGGCTTTGGATGTATTAAGTTTCGGGAGATCCCTGAGAACGAAGCGGTGGGAGCGGTGCGTCGGGCGGTAGAGCTGGGGGTGAACTTCTTTGATACCGCTCGATCGTATCACGACAGCGAGGAGAAACTCGGAAAAGCCATTCGGGGAATTAGGGATAGGGTGATTATCTCAAGCAAGACGTACGCCCGGGACGCCCAGGGAGCCTGGGAGCACATACAGATGAGCCGGGAGAAGTTAGGGATAGAGAATATAGATATATACTTGCTCCACTCCGTGAGCGACGGGGAAACTTACAGGCATGTCACCTCACCCGGGGGTGCTTTGGAAGCTTTAGAGGAGGCCAAACAGAAGGGGGTCATCCGGCATATAGGGACCTCCATACATCGGGACCTCGGGACCATGGAGGATGCGATCCGCTCGGGGAAGTTCGAGATGGTGATGCTGGCGTACAGCCCCCTGGACCAAGAGGGGGTGGGGGCTCGGATATTGCCGATGGCGAAGGAGCATGGGGTGGGGGTTGTGGTTATGAAGAGGTGGAGGAGAACATCCCGGTTGCGGATATGCCTCCGCTTTCGGAAGAGGAGAAGGATGCGTTAGTAAGGAAGATCGGGAGTTTGGGCAAGGCCTTCAGGTACGGCCAGCGGTGCCTGAGATGTCGGTACTGCCAACCCTGTCCGCAGGGGATCGTGATACCAGAGGTGTTCAGGGCGTGGGATATGTGCCGGGATTATCCGGGGGACTTTAAGTACCTCGGGTTGGAACTATACAGGGGCTTGGATGTGAAGCCGGATGCATGCGTGGAGTGTAGGGAATGTGTGGAAAAGTGTCCGGCATTTACTTAAAGAGGCGATGGAGGCACTGGAGGGGGCGATGTGAGGTTCCTGTTGGTGGGGCAGGCTGTGGCGGATCTGGTGGTGCGGCCGGTGGACCGCTTTCCCTGGCGAGAACACACGGAGATTGTGGAGGAGGTGGGGCTCTTCCCCGGGGGTTGCACTCTTAACACGGCTTTGGCCCTGAGGAAGCTGGGGTTCAGGCCGGACCTCGTAGTCCGGGTTGGGGGGGATGCTCTCGGGGAGTTCCTGATGGAGGAGATCAGAAGGGCCGGGCTGTCCACGAATTGGGTAACGATGGGCGGCCGGACCTCGGTGTGTCTGGTTTTGGTCGGTTCGGACGGGAAAAGGTCTTTTCTGTATGCCCCTAGGGCGTCGGAGGAGCTCCTGATAGAAGACGTGCCGGAGGACCTGAGGAGGTGGGACTGGGTGCATGCCTCCGGGGTTATGAAGGCCGTGCACATGGACTGGGCCGAGCTGTTCTGGAGGGCGAAGGCGTGGGGGGCGTACACCTCGGTTGGAGTGGAGTACGACCCCGGGGGGAGGTGGGCGGAGAGGATACGTGGATTCCTGCCCCATCTGGACTATCTCTTCCTGAACCGGTTTGAGGGGGAGCAAATCACGGGGGAGCGGGAGCCCGAGGATATGGCCGAGATCCTGAGGAGTTGGGGGGTCGGGGCGGTGCTGATCACCCTGGGACGGGATGGGTGTTACGTAGCAGGGGAAGAGGAAGGATACGTCCGGGGGTTTGAGGTCGAGGAGGTGGACGGGACCGGGGCTGGGGATGCGTTCGTGGCGGGGTTTCTGGCAGCAAGGGCCAGAGGTTGGGAGCTGACGGATTCGGCACGTGTGGCCAATGCGTGCGGCGCTCTGGCTGTGGGGACGGTTGGGGCGACGGCTGGGGTGAGGGGATGGGAGGAAACCATAAGATGGATGCGCAGTAGGGAGGATGTGCGATGAGTGCCCAGGATGTTGTTATCCTTGTGATCATCGGAGTATGTGTCCTTTACGGGCTTTACCAGGGCCTGATCCGGGGGGCCTTCGCCCTCCTATCGGTGGTTTTAGGGGGTATCGGAGCGGCGTACCTGCACGGGTGGGTCGGGGGATGGTTGGGAAAGGGGGTGTTGGCCAAGGCGGCGGGGTTCGCGCTCGCCTTCTTCGCCGTGGCCCTGTTGGTGGGATGGGTAGGGAGAACGATTTGGAGGGCTACCCGGGCAGTTTTCCTGGGATGGCTGGACAGGCTCTTAGGGGGGGTGCTGGGCCTGTTGGTAGGGGGGGTGCTCGTGGCTGTGGCATTGGGGCTTTTGACAGCCTACGTGCCCTGGTCCCGGGAGGGCATCGGGAGGGCGAGAGTAGCTCCACTGCTTTTGAAGGGGGTTGACAAGGGCAAGAAATTGTTGCCTAAGGACTTAGAGAAGAAATTTGAGGAGGGGTACCGGAAAGTGCTGAAGGCTCTCCAGGAGGAGGCGGAGCGGAGGGCCAGGGAAGAAAAACAGTAGGAGGGAGGATGTACCGCAATCTGAGTCTCGGAGCCCTGAGGATACAGGCGAGTCTTGAGGAGGCCGTGCGGCTGGCCAGGCTTGGGGGATTTGGAGGGGTGGATGTCGACGCTCAGGAGGTCGCCGAGCTGGTGTGGGAGAGGTCGGCCGAGTACGTGCGGGATCTGTTGGGGGAACTGCGGGCCGGGGGGATCGGGCTGCCGGTGGACTGGAAGGGAGGGGAGGGGGAGTACAGGGAGGGCCTGAAGCGGCTGAGGGAGGCCTTAGGACCCCTACGGGACGTCGGCTGCGACCGAGCTTATACCTGGGTTCCGTCCTGGTCGGACGAGAGGCCATTTCGGGAGAACTTCAGGTGGCATATAGAGCGGCTGAGGCCTGCGGCTGAGGTGTTAGGGGAGTTCGGATTCCGGCTTGGGCTGGAGTTCCTCGGACCGAGGACGTTGAGGGAAGGGAAGCGTTACGCCTTTCTGCATACGATGGACGGGATGTTGGCCCTGTGCGCTGCGGTGGGGGAGAACGTGGGGCTGTTGTTAGATTCATGGCACTGGTACACTTCGCACGGGACGGTCTTCGAACTGGAGGAGTTGGAAGGAGACCAGGTGGTGTACGCGCACATAAACGACGCTCCCGAAGGAGTAGAAGATCGGGTACGATGGGCCGGTGACGCCGGAGCCTTTCAGCGAGAAGCTATGTTCGATGTCCCCTGAAGAAACGGTGCGGCTCGTCGGGGAGATGTTAGGGAAGGTATGGCGGGAAGCCGGAATATAAGGAGGAGCCTGGACAGCCTGAAGTACTCCCTGTTCCGATACGAGCGCCAGGGGCGGAAGCTGGCCTTCCGGGCTGAGACCGCCGAGGGGGCGAGGGCATGGCAGGCGAAACTCAGGAGGAAGCTGAAGGAGCTTTTGGGAGGTTTTCCCCCGAGGGTCCCACTGGAGGCGGAGGTGGTCGAGCGCTCGAAGCTTGATGGTTACATAAGGGAGGCGGTGTACTTCCAAAGCAGAGAGGGGCTTTGGGTCTTCGCATATTTCCTGCTCCCCGAGGTGTTCCAGGCCCCAGGGCCGGTTGTGGTCTGCCTCCCCGGGCACGGACAGGGTGCGGACGCAATTGTGGGGATAGCGGAGGAGCCATACCAGGCGAACTTCGCACTACAGTGCGTTGAGCACGGGTTCGCCGCCTTAGCTTTGGAGCAGTTGGGGTTCGGGTGCAGGAGGGACGAGAGGGCGAGGAAAGAGGGAGCCGGGAAGTCCTCATGCCAGCCGGCCGCCGGAGCGGCTTTGCTTTTTGGAGAAACTATGATCGGATGGCGGGTATGGGATGCGATTCGGGCGATAGACTATCTCCAGACCCGGCCCGAGGTGGACCTCAGGCGGATCGGGGTTATGGGGATTTCGGGCGGGGGGACGACAACTTTCTTCACCGCTGCCTTGGACAGGAGGGTGAAGGCAGCTGTGGTGAGTGGGTACTTCAACACCTTCCGGGACAGCATCTTGAGCATACCGCACTGTATGGACAATTACATCCCGGGGATATTGAAGTATGCTGAAATGTACGACATAGCTGGGCTCATAGCTCCCCGGGGGCTGTTCGTGGAGTCCGGGACGAAGGATTCCATATTTCCCATAGAGGCCACCCGGTTTGCTTTCGAACAGGCCCGGAGGGTTTGGGCGGCATTCGGGGCTGAGGATCGGCTGGAACTGGAGGTGTTCGAGGGTGAGCACCAATTCTGGGGGAAAGGAGCGTTTAAATTTCTAAAAAGGATGCTATGAATAAATTAGAGGACAAGCAGATACAGGATAGGCTTAAAGCTAAAGGGAACCTCCCTCGGCACATCGCCATAATCATGGACGGCAACGGCCGGTGGGCCCGGATGCGGGGGCTGGACCGGATAGAGGGGCACAGGGCCGGAAGGGAATCCGTGCGGGACGTGGTCAGGGCATGTGGGGAGCTGGGGATAGAGGTGCTGACCCTATATGCGTTCTCGGTGGAGAACTGGCGCAGGCCCAGGCGGGAAGTGTGGGCGTTAATGCGGCTTCTGAGGGATACCTTATACGAGGAGGTAGAGGAGCTGGACCGGAACAACGTACGGCTTATAGCGATAGGGAGGCTGGATGAACTGCCGAAGACCAGCCGGGAGGCGCTCTTCTGGGCCATGAAGCGGACGAAGGACAATACTGGGCTAATGTTGAATTTGGCCTTGAACTACGGCGGGCGTGTGGAGATCGTGGATGCTGTTCGGAGGATCTTGGAGGGGGGTTACAGGCCGGAGGACGTGGACGAGGCGGTCTTCTCGGCCCATCTATACACGGCTGGGCTTCCCGATCCGGACCTGCTTATCCGGACTTCGGGGGAACTTCGAGTTTCGAACTTCCTGCTGTGGCAGATGGCGTACACCGAGATTTGGGTTACCGACGTGCTCTGGCCGGACTTCCGCAGGAAGCACTTATACCAGGCTATAGAAGCTTACCAGCGGAGGGAGAGAAGGTTTGGGATGACAAGCGAGCAGTTGCGGAGGGGGGATGGGGGAGGTCGGTAGGCGGGTGGCGGTAGCGGCCGTAGCTGTGCCGGGGATACTGACCCTAGTGGCCGTCGGAGGGGTGCCGTTTTTGGCCTTAGTTTGTGGAATAGTAGGGGTGGGGGTGTGGGAGCTATCGGGTTTGGTGGAGGTAAAAGGGATAAGGATTTGGAGGCCTTTGTGCTTGATATGTGCCCTTTCGCCTGTGTTGGGGTTCTACGCAGGAGGGGAAGTCGGGGGGATGACGGGCGTAGCCGTGGGAGCGCTCTTAGGGCTGACGGGTGGACTCTTCTGGGGTATCGGGGGAGTTATGGCCGGCCTTACGGGCATGGTATACCTCGGAGTCTTAGGCGGGCTTGCGCTCGTTTTGAGAGGAAGGCCGGAGGGGGGATGGACGGTGGGATTCGTATTGGCGTCCGTCTGGATCATGGACACGGCCGCTTACTTCGGCGGGAGAGGTTTCGGAAGACACAGGCTCTGGAAGAGGGTGAGTCCTAAAAAGACCCTCGAGGGGGCGATAACGGGGTTCTTAGGGGCGGTAGGGGTGGCGCTGGGGGCTTGGAGATTAGGCCTGCTGCCTTGGGACTTAGGGGACTCCATCGCCTTAGGAACAGCCATAGGCGTGGGAGGGCAGGTAGGGGACCTTATAGAGTCCGCCATGAAGAGGGATGTGGGGGTGAAGGATTCCTCGGGGTTGATACCGGGACATGGGGGGGTCCTGGACAGGTTCGACAGCTTCCTTTTCGCTACTCCTATGGTATACTTGTACTTGA
The DNA here is from genome assembly GCA_012962735.1 of Candidatus Latescibacterota bacterium. GTDB lineage: Bacteria > Latescibacterota > 4484-107 > B68-G9 > B68-G9 > B68-G9. The sequence continues at coordinate 2,469 of DTXA01000182.1, read as the reverse complement.
AGTTGCGGAGTCTTCTATGAAGCGGATCGTGGTGTTAGGGGCGACGGGCTCTATCGGGAGGAGCACCTTAGAGGTGATCGCCCGCTTCCCCGATCGATTTCGGGTGGTTGGGTTGAGCGCCAGGCGCAATGTCGAGCTTTTGGCGAAGCAGGCCAGGAGGTTCCGGCCGGAGGCCGTGGCCGTGACGGAGGAGGGAGCTTTAGGGAGACTTAAAATTTTATTGGGAGATAATAAGATAAGGATACTTTTCGGGGAAGAGGACCTTTCGGCGCTGGCCGGGGAGGTGGAAGCGGATGTGGTGGTGAACGCCCTGGTAGGGGCAGTGGGATTGAAACCCACCTTAGCCGCGATCGGGGCCGGCCGGGATGTGGCCTTAGCGAATAAGGAGACCCTGGTGATGGCCGGTGATTTGGTTATGAGGAAGGCGAGGGAGCAGGGGGTGCGGATATTGCCCATAGACAGCGAACACAGCGCTATCTGGCAGTGTCTCCGAGCTGGGAGGGGGGAGGAGATGCGGAGGCTGATCCTGACGGCCTCTGGGGGGCCTTTTTGGGGAAAGGAGGGATCGGAGGAGGCGACGGTAGAGGAAGTGCTGGCGCACCCTATATGGCAGATGGGACAGAAGGTTACGGTGGATTCTGCCACCATGATGAACAAGGGGCTCGAGGTGATAGAGGCACATTGGCTTTTCGGCATACCTGTGGAGAGGATTGAGGTGGTCGTCCACCCCCAGTCGGTGGTGCATTCGCTGGTAGAGTTCCGGGACGGCTCCCTGATAGCCCAGCTGGGATGGCCGGATATGCGGTTGCCGATCCAGTATGCGTTGACCTATCCGGAGCGACTTCCCGGAGTTTGGAAGCCTTTGGACCTGGCCGAGGTGGGGGCTTTGAGCTTTTACCGGCCGGATGTAACTAAATTCCGCTGCCTGGCCCTGGGGTACGAGGCGGCCAGGGAAGGAGGGACGGCGCCGGCTGTTCTGAATGCGGCCAATGAGGTGGCCGTAAATGCGTTCTTGGAGGGGCGGATATCTTTCGGGGAAATAGCCCGGATAGATGAAGCTGTTATGGCCCGACATCGTGCCCTGCCGGACCCTTCATTGGAAGAAGTTTTAGAAGTGGATCGGTGGGCCCGGTGTGTGGCCGGGGAGTGGGTCGAAGGAGGTAGGGTATGACACAGGTGTGGGCATTCTTGCTCGTATTGGGGGTTTTGATCTTCGTGCACGAGTTCGGCCACTTTTTGGCCGCCAAGCTTGCCGGGATCAGGGTGGAGAGGTTCTCTTTGGGCTTTCCCCCGAAGATGGTGGGGTTCCGGATCGGGGAGACGGAGTACTGTATCTCGTGGATTCCACTGGGGGGATACGTGAAACTGGCCGGTCAGGAGGAACGCACGGGGGCCTCCTGGGAGTTCGGGTCTAAGCCGCTGAAGGTCCGGACCGGGGTGGTCTTGGCGGGGCCATTGATGAACATCTTACTGGCGTTGGCGATATTTGTGGGAATGGCCTGGATACATGGAGTGGCTCATTATCCCACTGTCCGGGTAGGCTGGGTGCGGCTGGGTTCCCCTGCTGAGAGAGCCGGCCTGCGGCGGGGGGACAAGTTGGTGGAGGTCGGGGGTCGGCAGGTACGGGACTGGAGGGAGGTCGGAGGGGCACTGGCCAGGACCCTGAACCAAGGGGGGAGCATCCGGCTGGAGAGGGAGGGGGATACCTTAGAGGTGATGGTGCCCCCTTGGGAGGGGGACTTCGGCATAGAGCCCAGTGTGCCGGCTCGGGTGGGCGCGGTCGTGCCCGGAAGTCCTGCCGAGCAAGCTGGAATCCAACCCGGCGACGTGATAATAGCCGTAGATGGCCAGGAAGTGGGGGACTGGCACGGGATGCGAGAACTGGTCCGGAAGAGGCCTGGAAGGCTTGTGACGGTGAGATGGCAGAGGGATGGGCGATTCTTAGAGGCCAAGGTCACCTTAGAGGCGCACGATGAGGATGGCCGTAATGTGGGAAGGCTCGGAGTAGCTATGGGCCTCTCCTGGAAAAGGGCGGGGATATTAGAGGGAATAGAAACGGGAATCCAGAACACCTATGCTGTTTTAAAGGTTACCTTAGAGTTCTTAGGAGGACTGCTCACCGGAAAGGTATCCACGAAGCTGTTGGGCGGACCTGTAATGATCGCCCATATGGCGGGACAACAGGCCAGGGCAGGCTTGGCATCGCTCTTGTGGTTTATGGCCCTGTTGAGCGTCAACTTGGCGGTCTTAAACATCCTACCGATCCCCGTGTTGGACGGGGGACATCTCATGTTTTTGGGCATAGAGGGGGTCTTGGGGAGACCTCTATCTGCGAGGGGACGGGCTGTGTTACAATATATTGGGATGGCGTTTCTGGTGCTCCTGATGATCTATGTCACCATCAACGATCTTTACAGGCTCTTCTGATACTGAACAAAAGTTCAGTATTCCCGATTTCCCCCTCCTTTT
>DTXA01000181.1 GCA_012962735.1 Candidatus Latescibacterota bacterium | reverse complement strand
CTTGAAATCTATCCTCTCTTCTTCCGGGATTCTATCCCTGAAGTAACGGCTACCCCTGGAATGGCGGTGCAGGAAGTCGCTGACCCCCGAAAGCCCTTGGAAGTGGGCCGAGGTCGCCAGGAAGAGCACAGAGTACTTCGGCCTGAAACGGCTGAGCGTCCGGGCGACTTGAAGGAGCGCCGTTATCCCGCAGGCATCCTCGGCCCCTACGGCCAGCCTGGGGACCACCGACATGGCGTCGTAGTATGCCTCGACCACGATGAGCCCTTCCTCCGAGCCCGGCAGGTACCCGTACACGTTCCAAGTCTTCACGTTCTCCCATTCCATCTTCGCCCTCAGGCGGGCCTCGTGTCCTCCAAACCTGGCAAGCTCCAAGAGTCTCTGGGCATCCTCCCCTTCGGCCCAGAACCTGGGGATGTCCACCGGCACCCGGAGGAACTTGTCTTCGGCCTGCTTCCGGTTGACCACGCCGTTGTCGAAGAATATCACAGCCTTTGCCCCAAGCATGCGGGCGTTTATGTAATTCTGGCCGCAGTTGAAGTCCATAACCACAATGCTACCCTTGACCTGCTTCCCATTGAAGTCTCCGAACTCCCCCCTTTCCCCGTATATCAGCTCGCCGACGATCCCTCCCTCCGGCAGGGTCGGGGTCTTGACCTCGTTGGGCCAAAGGCAGTAAAGGGGTATCTCCTCCCCGGTGGAGAGAACCTCGAGGCTCGCCCCCTTGTCCACCGGGACCGTGACCGTGAACTCCTCTGCCGTCACCCTCTCCAGCCCTATCTCCTCGAACTCTCGTTTGATATACTCGTAGGCCTTCCGATTTCCCAGGTACCCAACAGCCCTCGAGCCCCATGATGTGAACTGGGCCAGGGTCCGCCGCACGTCCTCCGGATCTATCGTGCCCAGTTCCTCTCGTATCCCCTCCAACTCCTCCTGCCCAAGCCTCCCCGGAACCGTTTTCACCTCCACCTGGGTATCCCCCACGAGCTTCCGAAGGACCCTATCGGTGATCTTCTCCGGGTCGAACAGAGTGACCGAGGAAAGCCACAGGGCTACAGCGAAAAACACCAGGCCCTTCCCCACTGTCCGCATCTTAGTCCCCCTTAAGGTCCAGTTTTGCGTCTCCTGAGCCAATAAAGGGCGAGCCCCGCGACCCCGAGCATCATGACCACCGTCCCCGTGGGGACCTCTCGACGCTCCTGGACCGCCCTCAAAGCGAATATCCTCCTCCAGGCTCCGGCGCAGGCCGGGTTGTTGTTCACCTCCTGGACATAGAACTGCAACGCCTTATCCTTTAAACCCCTTTTTTCGTAGACCAGCCCTATGTGGTAGTTCGCCTCCGGGTACCACCCGACCAGCTCGAGCGTTCTCCTGAGGCACCTCAAGGCCCTTTCGTCCTGCCCCTGCTTTAAGTACAGCAGCCCGAGGTTGTAGATCACCTTGGCGTCCTCCGGCTCGACCCGCAGGGCACGCTCGAACGCCGCCTCTGCCTCCGCGTGCTTCCCCTCCAAGGAAAGGGCGACCCCTAATCTCAGGAGGAGGTCCACATCGTCCGGGGACTCCTCCAACGCCCTCTTCCACATGGTTATCGCCTCCGAATACCTCCGGTTGTAGAGCAACCAGTCCCCCTGGTGCATGTCTTTCCCCCGGGCATCTGCCCGGAATAGGGGAAGGCCCATCGAGAGGATAAGGAATAAAAGAGTCATAGGCTACGCCTTAACTTTGGATCCTGGACTGTATCGCCGCTCGATATATCGCTCTTCCCAGCCAGTTCCTATAAATATACTTCTTCTCTCTTGCTTTGGCAAGTGTCCAGCTTTCGGTGACCGTTCCAGAAGGGGGTAAAGATGTATTCCTGGCAGACCATCTCAGAGCTTAAGGAGGCTCAAATCACTACATTCTTACCGTACCCCGAATTTGTTGCAAAATTCGGGGCGAGGGTT
>DTXA01000180.1 GCA_012962735.1 Candidatus Latescibacterota bacterium | reverse complement strand
GAAGTCCCCGAAGGTAGAGGGCTATGTGAGCCTCTGCGTGAGATTCAGAGATACGGGACGGTCGGATACCATTACACACACGAGCTTCAGCACATACCGCCGAGGGCAGGGATAGATGTGGAGCTGGGGATGAGGGTCTACGAGGAGACGGCGGAGAGGATGCTCCCGGTGGTTGATGCGCTGCGTGAATACGTGAGGTGGCTTGAGGAACATCCCAGGAAATACATAGAATGATGGGGGTGAATGAGATGGTCATAGACTGTCATGCGCACTTGCACCACCACAGTCGATCGGGCTGGGAGGAGAAGGATAGGAAACTGATCGAGGCGGCAGATAAGCTCGGAATTGACAAGCTTTGCTGCTCCATCCTCCCCCCACGGCGACCCTCAACGCCGGAAAGCTTCAGGGAGTGCAACAGGTGGGTTAAGGAGGCGATGGAGAGGTATCCCGGCAGGATCTTGGGCTACTGTTACGTCAACCCCGGATATCAGAGGGAGGCGCTCGATGAGATCCGACGCTGCGTTGAGGGGTGGGGTTTCATCGGGATAAAGCTTTACAACGAGTATCGGTGCAACGAGCCGGTCGTCTTCCCTATTGTCGAGCTGGCCATAGAGCTTGGTGTTCCGATACTGCAGCATGCGGGACATGCCCATTACTTCGTAAAGGAGCAGCCGAGGCTTTCGGATGGAGGAATGTTGGCAGAGCTTGCCGAGAGGTATCCCGAAGCGATTCTCATCTGTGGGCATGTCTGCGGTGGAGGGGACTGGGAGTGGACGATAAAGGCTCTCAGGAACGCCCCGAGCGTGTATCTTGACACAAGCGGAAGCGTGACGGATGAGGGCGTGATAGAGATGGCAACCCGTATACTCGGCGTGGAACGGCTTCTTTTCGGCTGCGATATGTCCATGACGGCCGGTGTGGGGAAGATACGCTCCGCACGGCTGAGCGAGGAGGACAAGCGTAAGATATTGGGCGAGAACATGCTTCGGATTTTGGAGAGGAGGATAGAAGGATGCTGATAGACGTCAACGCATACTTAGGTCATTTCGCATTCAGAAGGTTGAGATATAACACCGCCGAAGAGCTCCTCAAGCTCATGGACGGGAAGGGGATAGACAAAGCGATCGTCTCAAGCGCAAGCGCCATCACTTACAGAAACCCTCAATCGGGTAACGAAGAGCTGACGGAGCAGGTGGATGGACACAGGGACAGGTTGATCCCCTTCGCCGTCATAAACCCCGCTTACGCCGGATGGAAGGACGACCTGAGGATCTGCCATGAGGAGTTCAGGATGAAAGGGGTGAGGCTCTACCCCAAATGGCACAACTACGATCTGACCGATCCCAGATGCATAGAGCTGATAAACCGCGCCACCAAGATGGGGATGCTTATCTCGATTCCTATACGGGTGGAGGATTACAGACAGCGAAGCTGGCTTGTTGACGTTCCAGATGTGCCGTTGGACGAGATAGAGGAGGTGGTGAGGAGATGCCCGGATGCGAAGTTCATCCTGCTCAACGGTATAGGTTTCGTCAGATCAGCTCTGGGGCGGAAGGAAAACGATCTCCCGGACAATTACCTCATCGAGATCTCCCGTCTGAGCGTCCTGATCGGAGAGGAGATAGGCCAGCTTGTGGAGAACGTCGGCGCCGGAAGGTTGGTTTTCGGGACAGGTATCCCTTTCAAATATCCCGATCCCGCCCTTTTGAAGCTTGAGGTTCTGGAGATAAGCGATGAGGAGAAGGAGATGATAAGATGGAGAAACATAGCGGCTTTGGGGATTTGATATGACCACCTCGCTGCGTCTCAAAGGGATCATCGGTTAGGAGACTTTCAAGGAGGTGTTCAGTATTCTCCCCTTCTCCGCCTCGTTTATATCTGACATCACCACCTTCAAAACCGCAGATGCGATGTAATAGAATGGCGCATGGGTTCCGAACAGGAGCTGTGAACTTAAGCCCAAGGAGACCAGGTGTATAGTAGTTCGGTATGATGCTGGTCACTGATCTGGAGAACGATCAGCCGAGGAGGT
>DTXA01000179.1 GCA_012962735.1 Candidatus Latescibacterota bacterium | reverse complement strand
CCACCGGCTTCCGGCCTACTGGCAGCATCTCCTTCGGCTGGGACTTTGTGGCGGGCAGCATACGGGTCCCCAGCCCGGCCACCGGTATCACCGCCTTTTCTATAGGGGCCATGCTCACTCCTTCACCACCCAGACCTTGACTTTGGCCTCTATGTCGGGCATCAACCGGATCGGGACGGTGTACACCCCCAAAGCCTGTATGGGCTCGTCCAAAACTATCTTCCTCCGATCCACACCGAAGCCCTTCTCCTTGAGGAGCTGGGCTATGGTCTGGGAGGTCACTGCACCGAACATCCTGTCCTCTTCCCCCACCGGAACCTCTACCGTCAGGGAGAGTTGGTTGAGTTCCTCTGCCATAGCCTGAGCATCCCTCCGGGCGCGGTTCCTTCGGGATATCCTCTTCTTCTGCTCCTCCTTGAAGACCTTCAGGTTCTTGGAAGTGGCTATGAGAGCCATGTTTCTGGGAATCAAGTAGTTACGGGCATATCCGCTCGCCACCTGGACCACCTCCCCCGCCCGACCCAGACCTTCCACGTCCTCCATAAGTATCACCTTCATACTTCCTCCTATCCTGGAGTCTCCGCCACGAACGGCAGTATGGCCAGATGTCGGGCCCGCTTGATCGCTCTGGTAAGCATCCTCTGATGCTTAGCGCACACCCCTGTGGCTCTGCGGGGGAGGATCTTACCCCGCTCGGTTACATACCGCCTGAGGGTACGCTCGTCCTTATAGTCTATGGCATGGGCCCCTTCCTGACAGAAGGGACAAAACTTCGTCCGGGGACGTCGGGCCATCACGCCACCTCCTGTGAAACTGGCACTTCCTCCGACACCACCACCAGATGTCGCAACACCGCATCGTCCATAAGAAGCGAACGTTCGAACTCCGGGATCGCACCCCTGTCCACGCGGAAGAAGAACAAAACGTAATATCCCTGCCGCCGCTTGCGGATCTCGTACGCCAACCTGCGCACTCCCCAGCACTCCACCCTCAGGACCTCTCCCCCTCGGGCGGACAGGAAATCCCCTATGCGGCTTATAGCGGCCTCCCTCTCATCTTCCTCCAACTGAGGGTCTAACACTACCACCGCCTCATATACCCTCTGCATAACGCCTCCCTCTGGACTTACGCCCCCGGGGATACCCCCGAAGCATGGATCATAGAAACAACGGAGCTAACACAAGGGCTACTACCGACATAAGCTTTATCAGGATGTTCATAGAGGGCCCGGAGGTGTCCTTGAACGGGTCTCCAACCGTATCGCCCACTACGGCAGCCTTGTGGGCGTCGGACCCCTTACCTCCGAGGTTCCCCTTCTCTATCCACTTTTTTGCATTGTCCCAGGCACCTCCGCCGTTGGCCATCATCAGCGCCAACATCACGCCCACCACGGTGGCGCCCACTAACATCCCACCCAACGCCTCAGCACCGAGGATCAAGCCGACCGCCAGGGGAGAGAACACCGCCAAAAGCCCGGGGGCCACCATTTCCTTAAGGGCCGCAGCCGTGCTTATGGCCACGCACCTCCTGCTGTCCGGTCTGGCCTTCCCCTCCATGAGCCCTGGGGTCTCTCTGAACTGCCTCCTCACCTCCTCCACCATCCGGAACGCAGCCCTGCCCACCGCTGTCATGGTAAAGGCCGCTACCAGGAACGGGATAGTTCCACCTATGAGCATTCCGATCACGACCCCAGGGTCGGTGATAGTGAGGCTTATGGGAGGGAGTCCCTTGGTCCCCAATACCGAGTTCACAGTCTGGCTGTATGCCGAAAAGAGCGCCAAGGCAGTCAGCGCCGCAGAGCCTATGGCGAAGCCCTTACCGATCGCGGCCGTGGTGTTGCCCAAGGTGTCCAAGTTGTCGGTTATCGCCCGGACATCTTCCCCCAGGCCTGCCATCTCCGATATCCCCCCGGCGTTGTCCGCCACGGGACCGTAGGCGTCCACAGACATGGTGACACCTATTGTCGCCAACATACCCACCGCAGATATTCCGATCCCGTATAACCCTCCGAACTTATACGCCACAAATACTGCAGCGGCTATGGCCAAGACCGGAAGCGCCACGCTCTTCATCCCGACCGCAAGCCCCATTATAAGGTTCGTGGCGGGACCTGTCTCTGCAGCCCGAGCGATGCGCTTAATGGGGGGGCCGGAGGTGTAGTACTCGCTCAAAAGCCCGATGGCTATGCCCGCCAGACATCCGGAGAGCACGGCCCAGAAGAGCCCGGGGGGAAGGCCGAGCCTCCGCACCGCTCCGTAGGTACCGGCCAACATCAGAACCGCCGCCACATAGGTGGCATACCGCAACGCAGCCTGAGGGCTCAGATACCTGAGGACCTTGATCGAGGCGATCCCCAAGAGCGAGCTTATCAGCCCGACCATCACCACTAAGACAGGAAGGGCCATATAGGACTTCCGATCTCCGGTCAAAAAGGCCGAGGTCGCCCCGATGACCACGGTGGCGATGACGGAATTCACATAGGATTCGAACAGGTCTGCCCCCATACCTGCCACGTCCCCCACGTTGTCCCCCACGTTGTCCGCTATCACGGCCGGGTTGCGTGGGTCGTCCTCCGGTATCCCCGCCTCCACCTTGCCCACCAAATCCGCACCAACATCCGCGCTCTTCGTGTAGATACCTCCTCCCACCCTCGCGAAGAGGGCTATGGAGCTTGCGCCCATACCGAAACCGCTCAGAACCTGGGCTGCCTCGGGCCTCCCGAAGAAATGATAGAATATCCCAACCCCCAAAAGCCCTAAGCTCGCCACGGCCAACCCCATAACCGCTCCCCCGGAGAAGGCCACGCTAAGAGCTTTGGCCTGGCCGGATATCCTCGCCGCTTCTGCGGTGCGCACGTTGGCCATAGTGGCCGCCCGCATCCCCAAAAACCCAGCAAGCATAGAACACGTTGTCCCCGCTAGGAAGGCCACCCCCGTCCAGAGCCCGATCCCTAGGACCAAAAGCACGAAGACTACCCCGATGAAGACGGCTAAGATGGAGTACTCCTTGCCTAAAAAGGCCATAGCTCCTTCCCTGATGGCCCCGGAGATCTCCCGCATCCTTTCTGTGCCCTCGGGCTGGCGTTTTAGGTACAAATATATCAGCCCTGCCACCACCAAACCCAAAACCCCGATCCATGGCGCCCACACCGTCCATGAGATCATCTTCCCTCCTGTATATGAACCAAGCTGCCCCATTAACCCTACTTATACAAAAGGATAATTAGGAGCCCCCGAAAAGTATCTGAGCTAAGCGAGGAACTTTTTGGGGTTATATTTT
>DTXA01000178.1 GCA_012962735.1 Candidatus Latescibacterota bacterium | reverse complement strand
CGTCCGAGGAAGATGTAAGGGAACTTCTTTCGCAGGGGATAGTGGCCTGGGTGCAGAAGCCCGTAGACATCGCCAAGTTGGCCCGGCTGATGAAGGAAGTCCTGTGTGCCCAGGGTTGATGCTTTCGTCAGGAAGCATAAACACCAGGGTTCTTTATTCCTGTTAATTCGAATACCCCCTCAGGTCCAGCCTCGGCCGGAACGGGCGAAGGTTCCCGGGAGACCTCAACCGGCACCGCATCGTAGGCCAACCTACCGGAACTTGCCCGGGCCCGTACGACTAAGATGTAACTTCTGGGCTCCACATCGAGCGGGTCCAGATCCGCCTCCCATTCGCTCCAGAGGGCGCCGAAGGTCCTTTCCATTGGCCTCCACCGGAGGGCATTCCATCCGGACCGTGTCGGGAGGCAGAGGCTCCAGTCCATCTCCACGACCTCTCCTCCGAGGGCGTACCCCTTTGCCCTTAGTCTTACGTGCGAGGAGACCCTGACGGGCCTCACCTGGGGACGAGGTCCTCCTGTGTGCACTGGCCCTACCCAGACGATGTTCGCCTGGACCTGCGTCCAGAGCTCCCTCCAGAAGGTATGAAGTCCCCTCTCCCCGATGCAGAAGAGCCTGTATCCCGGGCGTGTGGGGAACCAGTAATGGGGAGGGATTCCCGTCCACTGGTACCCCATGAGTGAGCCCGTGGCGATCAGCCGGATGTGGTTCCCCCCCGCCTCCAGAGTATATTCCAAGTTGCGGTGCCAGTGCCCTGTTATCATCGCCAAGAGGTTGTATCCCGAAATCATCTCCAACAGCTTCCCGGCGCTCTCGTTCCAAACATCAGCGTACTTGCCGTCCCCCAAGGGCAGGATGGGAGCATGGAACGCCAGAACCAGGGGTTGGGGTCCCAGGCCTTCCCGAAGCCACTCCGAAAGTTCGGGCCTCAGCCTCGCACGCCACAGGTGGGGTCCTTCGGGTAGGGGCTCGTACTCGTCCATCAGGAGGAACCTGACGCCGGCGTAATCCAGACGATGACGGCGGGGGCCCATCACCCGGTCCCACCCCTTCCCGCAGTCCCCCCAGAGGTCGTGGTTGCTCGGTGTCGCCAAAAGCGGCACCTCGGAACTTTCGGCTATCTCCCGGTACCTCCTCAGCTCGCCCTCTGAGCCGAGGGAGACGAGGTCTCCGGTGACCATAACGAAGGCGGGGCGGGGAACAAGGTTCCCCACTTCCTCTATGGCCGCCCTCAGGTTGTGTTCCGCTGCCCTATGCTTAGGGATACCGGCCAGGACCTCCCCGGGTTTCATCCTCTTTGCTATGGGGTTATCCCGGCCGGCCAGCCCCGGCCCGCCTATGTGGATGTCCGTGAACTGGGCGAAATATCCATATGTTCCCTGGATCATCTCCTCGTCCCTGACCGAAAGCGGCACCTTGACGTAGCAGAAGTTATTAAAGCGACAAATAGTCCATGAACGTGTCAGGGCATAAAGCTCTGGAGGAAGCCCCATTGCTCGTCTGTGAGTTCTCTGAAGCCCATCGCTTCTTCCTTGGAATGGAAGCTCTCACGTTGAAAGATAACCTCAAAGCTGTGCTTCCGGCAACCCCCTTAGCCGTGGTGACGGACCTCTGGGCTCTGTT
>DTXA01000177.1 GCA_012962735.1 Candidatus Latescibacterota bacterium | reverse complement strand
AGTATCCAGCCCGAAGAATCGCCTGTCCATCTCCTCGCACAACCGCTGGGTATCCACCCGGCTGGATTCCAGGGGTTTAGAAGTGCCATTCTTGCACTCCGGCCATCCCGGGCAGGCCACAATGTTCCTGACCCGGGGGCCGCAGCTACTGAGGAGGAGGCCGATCTTCTCCAGCTCACCCACCACCTCCTGGATCTGGCTGGCCCTCACCCACGGCAATTGGACCGCCTGTCGGGTGGTGAGATGCACCCTCCCCCTCCCATATCTCCTGGCCATTCGGGCCAGTCCTTCCATCTGATCAACGGAGAGGTTCCCACCTGGCACCCTGAGCCTGAGGGTGAAGTATCGGGGATCCTCCTGGATAAAGACCCCCACTGTTCTCAATCCCTCGACGCTCATCTCCTCAAACCGCTCTCCCGACACCGCCTGGATTGTCATCGCCTTATCTCCTCCTGTATGGCGTAATACACGTCTGTGATCCGACGTATGGGGTATCTCACGTTTCTGGTGATCAGAATCGCTTCGTCATCGTGATCGCCCTTCAACTGCTTCGGCCCCGCACCTGGTGGGGCATATCCTCCCTCCCCGCCCTCCACCCTCTCGCGGAAGCCATGGTCGGAGAGGATGATCATCTTCTCATCGTATTCCGCCAGTTCTCCAACTACCTGGTCCATCCTCTCGTACCACTCCAGGACCACAGGCTCTCCCCAGTGGAAGTGCTGCACTTTATCCAGTTGGTCGAAGACCACGATGAAGAGATCGGGAGGGTTCTGGAGGATCTCCCGGCACTTCGCCAGCAACTGCTTTCTGTCCTCCTCCAGCTCGTCCAGCTCCAGGGACAGGCCAAAGTTGAGCGGGGTGTGTTCACAGTTGTAATTATAAGGGGGATAGACGAAAGGGATGTTGAGGGCTTTCACCTCGTAGCCCTCCGCCTCGAGGCGTTCCCAGATGAAGTCAGCCTCGATGTCCCTTCTGCTCTGAAGCTTCCCATCCACCACGAAATCCCAGTGGCCGTGCTCCTCGGGCGGTTTCCCCGTGAACATCGAACACCAGACCACTGCCGAGAGGGGTTTCATGTCCAGCTTCAAGCTCCTGTGGCTTCCCTCCGCCATCAACCGCTCGAAATTGGGCAGAGCCTTCAGGTGCTTTTTTATGATTTTGAAGGTCGCTCCGTCAATGCCTATTATGAGCACAATCTCGCCTCCTAGAACCTGCGCAGAAGTTGGGCCATTCT
>DTXA01000176.1 GCA_012962735.1 Candidatus Latescibacterota bacterium | reverse complement strand
AGGACGTGGAGAGGCTCTTAGACCGGCTCCTGCGCCAGGCCGAGCTGGAGCAGGCGAGCCTGGAGACCATAGAGCGACGCCTAAGAGCGGACCAGACCCTGAGGGACCACACTCCATCCATCAAGCCCTGCGCCGGGTACTATTCCTCCGGCTTCGGGATGCGCCGGGACCCCTTTACCGGCAGAAGGGTGATGCACTATGGGCTGGACATCGTCAACCGGTCTGGGACCCCGGTATACGCCACAGCGGACGGCAAGGTTATAGAGAACACCTACACTTCAGGGCTGGGAAGGGTGCTCATCATAGACCACGGATACGGATATCGCACAGTGTACGGCCATCTGAGGCGCACATTCGTGCGCAAGGGGCAGAAGGTGAAGAGATGGCAGAAGATAGCCGAGATGGGCAACTCTGGACGGTCCACGGGTCCCCATCTGCACTACGAGGTCTGGCACAACGGCCGTCCGGTGAACCCCTTGAACTACATCTTCACCGAAGACCGGGCCCTGTTGGCCTACAGGAGGCGATAGCTGTGGCGCTCCGCTTTCGCAGACCCAGGGGCACGGAGGATATCCTACCCGAACGGGCGGGACATTGGCAGTTCCTGGAGGCTCGCATCCGGAATGTTATGTCCCGCTTCGGGTACCGGGAGGTCCGCACGCCTATCTTAGAGGAGGCCGAGCTGTTCGTGCGGAGCGTCGGGGAGGACACGGATATCGTGTCCAAGGAGATGTATACCTTCCAGGACCGGGGGGGGCGGTGGATGGCCCTCAAGCCCGAGGGCACGGCCCCTGTGGTCAGGGCATACTTAGAGCACGGCTTCCACCGTCAGGGGGGTCTGGTCAAGCTGTACTACCTCTCCCCCATCTTCCGGTACGAGAAGCCCCAGGCCGGGCGCTACCGCCAGTCCCACCAGTTCGGTGCCGAGGCCATAGGTTCCGGAGAACCCGCCCTCGACGTGGAGGTCATAGACCTGGCGATGAGCATATATCGGGAGGTAGGCCTCTCGAACTTCGCCCTCCTGCTCAACAGTGTGGGATGTCACAAATGCCGTCCGGCGTACCGCGAGGCCCTGCTGAGGTTCGCCCGGGCCGGCCAGGACCAGCTCTGTGAAGACTGCAGGAGGAGGATGGAGGTCAACCCCCTGCGCATCTTGGACTGTAAGGAGAAGGGATGCAGAAGAACGATGGTCAAGGCGCCGGTGTTTTCGGACTATCTGTGCCCGGACTGCCGGGCGCACTTCGAAGAGGTGCAAGGAAGTCTGCGGGACCTCGGTATCCCATATCGGGTGGAACCCCGGCTGGTCCGTGGGCTGGATTACTACACCCGAACGGCCTTTGAGGTGGTGCACGGAGGCCTTGGGGCCCAGAACGCCATAGGGGGGGGAGGCCGGTACGACGGCCTGGTGGAGGAGCTGGGAGGCCCTTCCACCCCAGCGCTGGGCTTTGCCGGGGGTATGGAGCGGACACTTATGGCCTTGGAGGCTGAGGGAAGGCTCCCGGAGCGGGACGAACAGGTGGAGGCTTTCGTAGCCTACACGGACGATCCGGGCAAGGAGGTCTTTCCCAAAGTGCTCTCCCAGCTCCGGAGGGCGGGGGTGGGGGCAGATGGGGCTTATACTGTCCAGAGTTTGAAAGCCCAGCTACGTCAAGCGAACCGGAAAGGTGCCCGCTATGTGGTGATCTTGGGAGGGGAGGAACTGCGGCGTGGGAAGGTGGTCGTGCGGGATATGAGGCGTTCAGAACAGGAGGAGGTGCCCTTAGAGGAAGTGCTGGGCTTTATGTCCAATAAAGATCGTTCGGTTTGGGGTCCCCAAAAGTATAAGGGGGGACGGTGACCAGGGGCAATATACCTATACGGCGTAAGACCACCGGGATGCTCATCGTCACTCTTTTGGTGGGGCTCCTGATCGGCACTACGGTCGGAAACATCTTAGGGGTCTTTCTGCCGGACAAAAGTGTAGTCGAAAAGGTATTGGTCAATTCCTATACCTACGTCCTCCCCCCTCTCACTCTCAACCTCATCGTCCTCACCATCACCTTCGGCTTTTCCGTGAGGGTGAACTTGACCAGCATCATAGGGTTGGTAGTGGCCTGGTATTATTTCAAGTACTTCTATTGAGCCTTGGGAAACCGAATGGACCTGGTCGTCCGCGTGGTGGAGGTCAAGGGCTGTTGTCCCGTCTATAAGGTCGGGGACAGCTTCAGGCTGGAGGAAGGGTATAAGCTCGTGTCGGATATCCCCCTCTGTATGCACGCCCTGGCAGCTCTTATGCCTTTCTACAACGCCTTGCGGGTTTCCTCCCCGGACAAATGGGGCCTGGCTGGCCGGGACTCCCCGGAAAAGGCGTACTTGCAATGTATGGACCCTGAGGCTTACACCGGCGGAGGGACGGTGGTGTTTGAGGTCGTAACTTCAAAGTCCGAGGTCTAAAGTTTTTGAATACGAGGAGGTGAGAGCAATGTTCGGAGGCCTGGGATACGGGGAGATCCTTTTGATCTTTCTGATAGTGCTGTTGCTCTTCGGGGCCAGGCGGATACCCGAGATAGCACAGGGCCTGGGCAAGGGCATCCGGGAGTTCCGGAAGGCTCTGCACGAGGTGAAGGACGAGATAGAATCCACCGGAGGGGAGGACGAGGGAGAGGAGCATAAGAAGCTGGCTGGATAGGGGAGGACTATGTTGCTTTGGGAGTTGTGCGCATACGAGCTGGCCGCCCGCATCCGCAGTGGAGAGCTACGGGCGGAGGACGTCGTTTCGACGGTCTTAGAGCGCATACGGGAGCGGGAACCTCAGGTTCACGCCTACATCTCCTTGGACGAAGAGGGGGCTCTGAAAAAGGCCCGGGAGGTGGACGACAAGGTGGCAAGGGGAGAGTCGGTTGGGGCTTTAGCTGGGGTTCCAGTGGCGGTGAAGGATAACATATGCATCAAAGGCGGAAGAACTACCTGTGCCTCTAAGATATTGGAGGACTTTGTCTCCCCGTACGATGCGACGGTGATAGAGAGACTAAGGGCTGCAGATGCAGTATTTCTTGGGAAGACCAACTTGGACGAGTTCGCAATGGGCTCTTCCACCGAGAACTCCTACTTCGGCCCTACCCGCAATCCCCACGACCTTGAACGGGTGCCAGGGGGCTCGAGCGGTGGCTCGGCCGCGGCCTTAGCGGCTGGGGAGGCGGTTTTGGCCTTAGGGTCCGACACCGGGGGTTCTATCCGCCAACCTGCTTCCTTCTGCGGGGTGGTTGGCCTCAAGCCCACGTATGGGAGAGTGTCCCGGTTCGGACTGGTGGCTTTCGCCTCGAGCCTCGACCAGATAGGACCTATGGCCCGGGACGTGCGGGATGCGGCTCTTATGTTAAACGTCATAGCAGGGTACGATCCTAAGGACTCCACATCCGCTCCCGTGGAGGTGCCCGATTTCTTAGAGGGGCTGGACGGCGACGTGCGGGGGCTCAGGATAGGGGTGCCGAGGGAATATTTCGCGGAGGGGTTAAACGAGGAAGTCCGGGAGAAAGTGTTAGAGGTTGTGGGACTCTTGGAGAGGGAGGGAGCTGAGGTCTTAGAGGTCTCCCTCCCTCACACGAAATACGCCATAGCCACATATTACATAGTCGCACCGGCCGAGGCCTCCTCTAACCTGGCCAGGTACGACGGGGTAAGGTACGGCTTCAGGGCCGAGGGGAAGGACCTATGCGAGATGTACTGCAACACCCGGAGCTGGGGGTTCGGGGAGGAGGTCAAAAGGAGGATTATGCTGGGGACTTACACCCTGAGCGCAGGGTACTACGAGGCTTACTACCTAAAAGCCCTGAAGGTGCGCACCTTGATCAAGCAGGACTTCGACGAGGCGTTCCAGGCCTGCGATGTACTTGCCACCCCCACGTCGCCCACCGTAGCTTTCCGCCTCGGCGAGAAGGTGGCTGATCCGCTCACTATGTACCTCTCAGACGTATACACCGTATCGGTCAACCTCGCTGGCCTCCCGGGGATCTCGGTGCCCTGCGGGTTTTCCTCGGAGGGACTCCCAGTGGGACTTCAGCTTATCGGCAGGCCCTTCGCCGAGGCGGCCCTCATTAAAGTGGCGTATGCGGTGGAGGCGGTCCTGGAGTAAGCATACTGGAGGAGGAAGGAGGCCCAGATGGAGTACGAAGCGGTCATAGGTCTGGAAGTGCACGCCCAGCTCCTGACCGAAAGCAAACTATTCTGCGGCTGTTCCACCAAGTTCGGGGCGGAACCTAACACCCAGGCGTGTCCGGTATGCCTGGGCTTCCCAGGGGTCCTGCCCGTGCTGAACCGTCGGGCCGTGGAGTTCGTCATAAGGATGGCCTTGGCAGTGGAGGGTGAGATACAACCTTTCTGTATATTCGCCCGTAAGAGCTACTTTTACCCGGACCTTCCCAAGGGATACCAGATATCCCAGTACGAGCTGCCGCTTTGCCTCGGCGGCCACATAGATATAGAGGTGGACGGTGGGAAGAAGCGTATTGGCCTCACCAGGATACACTTAGAGGAGGACGCCGGGAAGCTCGTGCACGAGGAGGCATACGTGGAGGCCGGTACTTCCCTCTTCGACGGGAACCGGTGTGGGGTCCCGCTTTTGGAGATAGTCTCTAAGCCGGACATCCGGAGCCCACAGGAGGCGCACGATTACCTTGTGAGGCTTAGGCAGTTGGTCATGTACCTGGGGATATGCGACGGGAATATGGAAGAGGGGAGCTTGAGGTGCGATGCGAATGTCTCCATAAGGCCTAAGGGGAGCCGGGAGCTTGGCACCAAGACCGAGGTTAAGAACATGAACTCCTTCCGCAACGTACAAAGGGCCTTGGAGGCCGAGATCTCCCGCCAGATCAAGGTCCTAAGGGCTGGAGGAAAGATAGAGCAGGAGACCCTGCTTTGGGACCCGGACAGGGAAGTGGTGGAGCCGATGCGCTCCAAGGAATTCGCCCACGACTACCGGTACTTCCCGGAGCCTGACTTGATACCTCTATACATCGAAAAGGAGTGGATAGAGAAGGTCCGCTCCGAGCTTCCCGAGCTCCCGTGGAAGAAAAAGGAAAGGCTCATATCCGAACTTGGGCTTCCCGAGTACGACGCCGAAGTGCTCACCTCGGAGAGGAAGATGGCGGAGTACTTCGAAGAGGTGGTGGCCTCAGGTGCCCCCCCCAAGGCGGCCAGCAACTGGGTTATGGGGGAGGTACTGAGGGTTCTGAGGGAGGAGCACATAGGGATCGGGGCCTTCAGGGAGCGCATAGGGCCGGGACGACTTGCGGAATTGCTCAAACTCGTTGAGGCGGGGACCATAAGCGGAAACATCGCTAAGAAGGTGTTCGAGGAGATGAGGTCGAACCCCGCCTCCCCACAGGAGATCGTACGGCAAAAGGGGCTGGCGCAGATATCCGACGAGGCCGAACTCTCCCGGATTGTAGACGAGGTGCTGAGCGAGCACCCCCAGGAGGTCGAAAGATACAAAGGTGGCAAGGTCCAGCTTCTGGGCTTTTTCGTGGGACAGGTGATGAAGAAGACCCGTGGGAAGGCCAACCCCAAGCTCGTCAATCGGCTCATCAGGGAGAAACTGGGGTGATACGGATGAAGATCAAGCTGTTCGGTGGGCTCGTCTTAGGTTCGGCCCCCGTTCTTCTTTATCTCTTATTCTGCACATCCTCCCCCACGTCCCCCGTATTCCCGGCCGATGTTGAGGTATACTTCAGTCCGGATGGCGGGGCGCAGGATGCGATAATTGAGAGGATAGAAGGCGCCGAGAGGGCGATAGATGTTGCGATGTACGCTTTAACCAACAGGGAGATAGCGTGGGCCTT
>DTXA01000175.1 GCA_012962735.1 Candidatus Latescibacterota bacterium | reverse complement strand
GTTTACGTCAGATCGTCAAGCGCTCCCGTGACGCCAAGCAAGTAAGGCGTGCTCAAGCTCTGTTATGGCTTGACCAGGGTGAGCCAGTAACCAATGTCGCCCGTCGTCAGGAAGTGAGCCGCCAGACAGTCTACGACTGGGTGCGCAGTTTTCAGGAACGCCGCCATGAGCCTATGGCCCAACGTCTGCGGGATCGCCACCGCTGTGGCCGACCACCCGAGAAGGGCAAAGCGGTCGAAGCTTTTGTGGAGCGGGTGATGGGCACGGATCCGCGTCAGCTGGGCTACCACTCGCCTGTGTGGACTATCCCTTTGCTATGTCAGCACCTGAAGCTGGAGCAGGGCATAGAGGTGAGCGAGCGCACCTTTCGCCGCTGTCTGAAGAGCATGGGTTATCGTTACAAGCGGCCACGCTATGTGCTTTCGCGCCGCTTTCCCACTTGGCGCCAAGCAAAAGGGGGCTCAAGCGCGGCTTGAAGGGGCGTATGGGCTCCGTCATCCTGTTTTTGGATGAGATGGTCTTGACAGAGACCCCACCACTGCGGGCAGCTTGGGCACCCATGGGTGAGCAAGTGCAAGTTCCCATCACCGGTAGCCATGAAAAGCGGGTGCTCAGTCCCAAGCGTGGCACTGTCTTGTTGCATGGTGCTGAGGATTGGAACCAAGACCAGTTCACCACACAAGGCCAAGCGCAGCCAAAGGTTGGCTCGGGAGCTTGGCATCCAACTTCGCTGGTTGCCAGTGGCTTGTCCTGAGTTGAACCTGGTCGATCACCTCTGGCGCCATGTCAAGCAGGATGTGCTGGCCAATGAAGCCATGCCTGACGTGGAGGCTTCTCTGGCTCGTGCTTGCGAATACATCATGTCGCCCAAAGAGCGTCTGTGCAAGGCCGGTGTGTTGTCAGGCAACTTCTGGCTCGGTGACGTGCTGTGAAAGCCTGTTTGTCAAAGAACTTCTGTCCAGATACTTAAATGGATAAAAGTAGCAGCTTATTATGCTCAAAAACATAATATGGATGGATTCACTCCTTTCTTTACCAATCTGTTTGTTGTCTATCCTGGAACGGATAATATCAAAGAGGCGATAGAGATTTCAGTAAGGGCATTAAAAGAAGGTAAAAGGACAGAAGTCTTTTATGCTTACAAAGAGGTGATTG
>DTXA01000174.1 GCA_012962735.1 Candidatus Latescibacterota bacterium | reverse complement strand
CCACCTCGTCCACGATGGCGTAGTACAGTTCCCGTTGGACCAAGTCCTCCGGGCTGTAAGTGTTGTAGTTGTCCCTGAGGTAGTCGAACCCGAATTCGTTGTTCGTGCCGTAGGTGATGTGGGCCTGGTACGCCTGCCTGCGGCGCTGGGTGTCCCACTCGTTCTGGAGGTGGTCCACGGTGAGGCCCAGGAACTCGTAGATCGGGCCCATCCACTCCCTGTCCCTGGCGGCTAAGTAGTCGTTGACCGTGACGAGGTGGGCTCCCCTTCCAACTAATGCATTGAGGTACAGTGGCATAGTTGCCGCCAAGGTCTTGCCCTCTCCGGTGGCCATCTCGGCGATCTTGCCCTCGTGCAGCACTATGGCACCCATTATCTGCACGTCGTATGGGATCATATCCCAGCTCATCTCGCGCCCCCGGACCTCCCACTTCTGTCCCACCAGCCTCCGGCAGGCCTCCTTGACCAGGGCGTACGCCTCGGGGAGGATTTCGTCCAGGGTCTCCTCCTGGCGCCTTTTGACAGCCTTTTCGACCTCTTCCGGGTCCTCCCCTTCCATCTCCCAGCGGATCTGTCCCCTCTCCTCTTCTATACGGGCCATAAAGGAGCGGGTTTTCTCCCGCATCTGTTCGTCGGAGAGCGAATGAAACTGCTCATATAGCTCGTTGATCTGGGCCACTATGGGGCGGAGCCTTTTGATATCCCGCTCGTATTTGCTGCCGAAGACCTTGGTCAAGACCTTGGAGAGCACCTGAGCTCACCTCCTTATATAGCCGGAATAACCATCGGTTACCTTGTCGAAGGGCATCTAAAGCCCTAAAAGTCTAAATGAACGATGTTGGTTGGGATATATCTCCTGCCTCATCTCAGTCCTAAGGTCTCTTCCATCCCGAACATCAAATTCATGTTCTGCACTGCCTGGCCGGAGGCACCCTTGCCCAAGTTGTCCATGGCCGCAAAGGCCACGGCTCGGTCCGTGCCCTCGACACGGCGCACCGAGACATCGCAAAAGTTCGTGCCCCAGACATTCTTCGTGTGGGGCAACCCCTCCACCACCCTCACGAAAGGCTCCCTGGCGTACCGCTTTTCGTAGATCCCCAGTAGCTCCTCGGTGCTTACGTCCTCGGCAAGTCGCATGTATGCTACAGACAAAATGCCGCGGTCGATGGGCATCAGATGAGGTACGAAGGTCACCCTCACGGGCCTTCCTGCCAGCTTCGAAAGTTCCTGTTCCATCTCGCCGGTGTGCCGGTGGGTCCGGCCGGGGTTGTAGGGTGATATGTCCCCGTACACCTCCACGAAGTGGGTCCTGAGAGAGAGCTTCCTACCTGCCCCGGAGACGCCGGACTTGGCGTCTATCACGATGCCCTCGGGATCGGCCAGCCCTTCCTCCAAAAGCGGCGCGATGGAGAGCGCTGCGGCGGTGGGGTAACATCCGGGGTTTGCCACCAGTCTGGCTCCCTGTATCTGTCCCCGGTACAGCTCGGGAAGTCCGTACACGGCTTCCCTTAAGAGTTCCTCGGCTGTGTGCCTCACCCCATACCACCTTTCGTATTCCCTCCCTGAGTGCAGACGGAAGTCAGCGCTCAGGTCCACTACCCTGATCCCCCGTTCCAGAAGTCTCGGCACCACCTCCATCGCCTCGGTGTGCGCCCGACAGCAGAAGACGACCTCTACCTCGACCCGTTCCAGCTCGGAAGGAGGGGCCAACTCGAGGTCCGCCACCCCCCGGAACCCCGGAAATACATCCGAGAACTTCGCCCCTGCGGAGCTTTCGGACACTAAGAGGGCGAGCTCCGCCCGGGGATGCCTCAGCAGGTACCGCACCAGTTCCGAGCCTGTATATCCGGTGGCCCCCCATATCGCTGTGCGCATCGCCCTCTCCCACCTGTTGAGCTTTAAGCCGTTATCAGTGGGCTCACGACTTCGGTACTCCCATCGACTGGGGGATATTTGTCCGATATGGCTTGGACCTATATTCATTGAAATATAGACATCTCCCCCGTCGAAATCAAGTTTTTTTCCTCTCCAAGGGCATCTGAGAGTATGGGGCATATAACTGGCGGTTATTTTTCAGATCCCGTTGCATTCGGAATTCCTTGACAATTCCCTCTTCTATTTGGTATATTCTCCTCCGACAAGGACACTCAAAGATATCGGGGCGAAGGGGCATATTGATGCTGATCACCGGCTCCATATGGGCCAGGGCAGCCTGGTGGACATGGGGCCCGAGGCTCACCACCGCCCTCGTGCTTTGGCTGATCTATGTTGGATACCTCCTGCTGCGGGCCCTTGCTCGACGACGCCATCGGTTCAGGGGGTCAACCAGCTTTTGGGCCAGTTCTTCGCCCTGCGGAGACTTGCCAAGCGGGTCAGGAAGGGGAAGCTGAGAGGGTTTCCTGGGGGTCTATAGCACCTAAGATCCTCAGTTAGCTTATATTAGACCGAAGGGAAGCCCTCTTAGTGAGCGACCGCCTCTTGGAGATATATCTGTTCTGAAGCCCGCGGAGGTTAAGGTGGACCGATCGTCGGAGTCGGCTTTGGGGGTATTGGCCGAGGGATTAAGGCTCTACCGAGGTTATTTTCCGGCTTTCTTCGGCCCGGTGGCCCTGATATACCTGCCCTATTACCTCGTCCTTTCCCTTCTGAGAGGCCTTCCGGTGGGCGTCGCCGTCCTGTGGATGGGGATATTGGGGACCCTGGCGCAGACGCTGGCCACGGCTGTGGTGGTATGGACAACAGCGCAGGTCCGTAGGGGGGAGCCGGTAGGGATAGAGGAGGCGCTGGGGTCGATATCTGCGGGGGTGATGGGGCGGCTTTTGGGCGCCCTTGTGCCGGCCCTGGCCTTGACGGCCTTAGGGTTCCTGCTTTTGGTAGTTCCGGGTTTGCTTTTTTTGGTTTGGTTCGCGTTCGCCGGCCAGGTGGCGGTCTTGGAGGGGAAGACCCTATGGGGGGCCCTCAGGAGGAGCCGGGAGCTGGTGCGGGGGCGAGGTTGGAGGGTGCTGTACCTTTTAGTGCTCTTCCTGTCGGCCAACCTCCTGTTGATCGCCCTTCCGGGGAAGCTCCTCCCCCAGTTCGCCGCCCCCGTGGGGCAGGTCTTGGCCCTGCTCTTCCTCCCTTTTCCACTTATCGTTATGACATTGTTATACTTAGAGGCAAGGGAGGGTAAGTGGGAAGGAATTTGACCTTGGTGACGCTCACCACTGACTTCGGCACGCAGGACGGGTTTGTGGGGGCGATGAAGGGGGTCATCCTCTCGCTCGCCCCCGGGACGCTCGTCGTGGACATCACCCATGAGGTCCCACCCCAGTCAGTATGGGATGCGGCATTCGCCTTAGAGGCCGCATGTCCGTATTTCCCCGATGGCACTGTGCACGTGGCCGTGGTGGACCCTGGGGTAGGAGGGGAGCGCAGGGCTTTGATCTTTAGGACCCGGAGGTACTTCCTCGTGGGACCGGACAGCGGGGTTTTCTCCCTGCTCCTGGAGCGGGATCCACCGGTCCGGGCGGTCTCCATAGAGAACCGGAAGTTGATGCTGCCGAAGGTGAGCGCCACCTTCCACGGCCGGGACGTGTTCGCCCCGACGGCGGCCCATTTAGTCCGGGGGGTTCCCCTCGAGCGCTTCGGCCCGGAGGTGGACGATTGGGTGTGCCTCTCCCTGCCCTCCCCCGGGCGGAAAGGGGACATCGTGGTGGGCCGGGTGGTGCACGTGGACCGCTTCGGCAACCTGATGACGAACGTGCGGAGGGAGCACCTCCCCTTCCCTCCTGAGGAAGTCGAAGTGCAAGTCGGGGGGGTTGGGATGCGGATTTATCCTGCCTATGCCTTCGTGGCCCGTGGGGCACCTCTGGCCCTCTTCGGGAGCACCGGGAGGCTGGAGGTGGCCGTGCGGGAGGGAAGCGCCCGGGAGGCCCTGGGGGCGGGGGAAGGCGAGGAGGTATATATTAGGGCTACTATGAGGAGGGCGAGGTGAGGGACTGGGAGGCGATCGGCCTGAGGCTCAACCGATGGGTGAGCTTGTTGGTGGCCTTGGGGGTGGTGGCTTCGTTTTCCTCGGTCCTCTTCGCCTGGAGGATACCAGCTCCCGCCCCCTGGGCGGGAGTGCTGATGGCCGGGCTGTATGTGGAGGGGGTGGCGGTGTTCTTCGGCCTGGCCTTTAAGTCATTCTACTTCCTCCTCCACCCGTTCGAAGGCCCCTACACCTCCCTGGCCAAGCGGGTCCGGCCTGTGGCCTTGGCTTGCTTTCTGGGATGTGCGGGAGCGTTCGGTGCGGGGGTGGTATTGATGGCAATCTTCGCGGTCCGAAACTTCCTTTTTTAGCTCAAATAGACGATCATATCGAAGGGGAAAATTTAAAGTGGACGACCATTCCTTGGGGGTGTTGATGAAGTTCGACCACTATATGCCGGTACCCATACACTTCGGCTGGGGAAGGCTCTCGGAGCTGGGGGAGGTGGCCGCATCCTTGGGGAGGAGGGCACTGGTGGTGATAGGTCGTGGGAGCGTGAGGCGGTCCGGGGCTTTGGACAGGGCTCTGGACTCGTTGAAGGGAGCCGGGGTGGAGGCGGTGGTCTTCGAAGGGGTGCCCCCCAATCCCACCTCTATGGTCGTGTACGAGGGGGCGAGGCTCGCCCGGAGCGAGAGGTGCGATCTTGTTGTGGGTCTGGGAGGCGGAAGCAGCGTGGACTGCGCAAAGGGGGTAGCTGTAGCGGCGGTCGGGGACAGGCCCGTCTGGGACTATGTGACGGGTGAACTTCCGAAAAAGGCCCTTCCGGTGGTGGCGGTGCCCACCACGGCGGGCACGGGGACCGAGGCCAATCCTTATGCCGTGCTGACAAATCCGGACATCAAGGAGAAACGGGCGCTCAACCGGCCTCCCTTCACGTATCCCAGAGCCTCTATCGTGGACCCGGAGCTCACCCTGAGCCTCCCCCCAAGGCAGACGGCGATCACGGGGATGGACGTGTTATTCCATGCCTTAGAGGCATTCGTTGGGAACAGGAGCCAGCCGGTGGTGGCAGCCATGGCCGAGCAGGCGATAAGGGGGGTGGCGAGGTTCCTGAGGAGGGCGGTCCGGGATGGGGCCGACAGGGAGGCCAGGGAGGGGATGTCCTGGGCCTGTACGGCCGCGGGGATGGCCATCAACGGCGGAGGCACTACGGCGCTCCATGGGATGGAGCACCCGGTGAGCACCCACTTAGATGTGTCCCATGCGGAGGGGCTCTGCGCCCTGTCCGGACCGTATTTGAGATACTTAGTGGATGT
>DTXA01000173.1 GCA_012962735.1 Candidatus Latescibacterota bacterium | reverse complement strand
CGGAGTGGTGCCGCCCACCATCAACTATGAAAACCCCGACCCGGAGTGTGACTTAGACTACGTTCCCAACTGGCCGAGGGAGATGGAGGTGAGGATGGCGATGAGCAATTCCTTCGGTTTCGGAGGACACAACGCCGTGTTGTTGGTGCGCAGGTTCGAAGGGGGGGGGGACGAGGGATTATGAGGTGGTCCTGGTTCTTCCGACTTTTCAGGAGGGAGCATAGGGACCCCCGAAGGGAGCAGCTGCGGGGGCTGCAGGCTTTAATAGGTTACCGTTTCCGGGATGAGGGGCTTTTGGTCCAGGCCCTCTCCCACCGCTCTTACGCTTACGAACTGGACCAGCCCAGTCTGAACTCCAACGAGCGGTTGGAGTTCCTCGGGGATGCCGTGTTGAACTTAGCTGTGGCCGAGTACCTTTATGGGAGGTTCAGGGAACATAGAGAAGGGACGCTCACCCAGATGAAGTCCACGATGGTCAGCAAGAGGGTGCTGGCCCGGAGGGCCAAGGAGCTCAGGTTGGGGGAGTACGTCATGCTCGGGGAGGCGGAGGAGGCC
This sequence comes from Candidatus Latescibacterota bacterium, assembly GCA_012962735.1. Lineage (GTDB taxonomy): Bacteria > Latescibacterota > 4484-107 > B68-G9 > B68-G9 > B68-G9. The sequence goes on along the minus strand of DTXA01000173.1, from coordinate 1,864 downwards.
TCAGGGGGTAGGGAACGCACCTCTATCTTGGGGGATGCATACGAGGCGCTTATAGGGGCAATGTACCTGGACGGGGGGATGCACCCTGTGCGCAAGTTCTTGAAGCGCTATTTGCTGTATGACATAGATGAACTCCTATCCGACGACGAATTGAAGAACTACAAAAGCGTCCTGTTGGAACTGGTGCAGCGGGAGGGATGGGGACACCTGGTATACGAGGTGCAGAGGGAGGAGGGGCCGGACCACCGTAAGCTCTTCACCGTGGAAGTGCGGGTGAAGGGCCGCACTTACGGGATCGGGCAAGGCCGAGGTAAGAAGCGGGCAGAACAGATGGCGGCCCGGGAGGCGTTAAAACGCTTGGAAGAGAAGGGGGTGGAGGTGTCGGTGAAGGTCGGAGGGGCCTGAGGGAAGGGAGCCCGTGGAGGTGGGCGTCCTTCGGCCTCAGGCCCGGGGGACGCCTTTTCAGTATGGAGGACTGGACCGCGTGGGGGATTTCTGGAGGAAGCTGAGGCGTGCTTTCTCGGTCGAAGAGGAGCGGCTTTCCGAGGAGGAGCTCGCCTTGGTTGAGAGGGCTGCTCGGGCTGTGGTGAAGAGGGGATTGGCGACTCCGGCTCTGTTGTTTTTAGAGAGCGTGCGTCCCTTGAACTTCATAGGGAGCCAGGCTATGCGATTTTTGGAGCCGGCTGTGCGCTCGGTCTTCTCGGCAGAGGATTACGGGAGGTTCACCAGGGTCTTGGAGCGTAGGGAGGGACTGGACGCTTTGATAGGGCATATAGAGAAGCTCTCGGAGGGGTGATATATGGCTCTGGAGGTCGTACTCGTAACCGACTGCGGAAGCACTACCACCAAGGCGATCCTGATAGAGAGGAAGCCCGAAGGGTATCGGCAGACCTTCAGGGGCGAGGCCCCCACCACGGTGGAGGCGCCCTTCGAGGATGTGACCCGAGGGGTGTTGAACGCCATAGGGGAGGTGGAGGAGCTTTCCGGGAGGAGGATATTGGAAGGGGAACGCATAATAACACCCGCTCGAGGGGACCGGGGCGTGGACCTGTACCTTTCCACCAGCAGCGCCGGAGGGGGGCTTCAGATGCTGGTCGCCGGGGTGGTGCTGAAGATGACGGCCGAAAGCGCCCAGAGGTGCGCTCTTGGGGCAGGGGCTATCGTTATGGACGTTTTGGCATCCAACGACGGGAGGCCTGGGTACGAGAAGATAGAACGGGTGCGCAAGCTCCGTCCCGATATGATACTGCTTTCGGGAGGAACGGATGGAGGAACTATTTCCCACGTGGCAGAACTTGCGGAATACTTGGCGGCCGCACGGCCCATGCCGAGGCTGGGGGGGGATAAGATCCCCTTAATATACGCGGGAAACAAGGAAGCCAGGGAGCGGATAAGGTGCATTTTGGAGGAGCACTTCGCCCTGCACATCACCGAGAACATAAGGCCGGTCTTGGAGCGGGAGAACTTAGGGCCTGCCCGGAGGCTCATCCACGAGCTCTTCCTCCAGCACGTGATGGCCCAGGCTCCGGGGTACTCCGAACTTATGGGATGGGTGGGAGCGGATATCATGCCCACGCCCGCTGCGGTGGGGTATATGATGGAGACGGCTGCAAGGAGGGAGGGGCTGAACCTCTTAGGGGTGGACATAGGGGGGGCCACGACCGATGTTTTCTCGGTCTTCGACGGGGTTTTCAACCGTACGGTCTCGGCGAACTTAGGGATGAGCTATTCGGTCTCAAATGTGCTGGCCGAGGCCGGCATAGAGAGTATACTGCGGTGGGTGCCCTTTGAAGTGGACGAGGGGGAGCTGAGGGACAGGATCAAGAACAAGACCATAAGGCCCACGACCATACCCCAGACTTTG
>DTXA01000172.1 GCA_012962735.1 Candidatus Latescibacterota bacterium | reverse complement strand
GTATCACCTCCTTATCGGCAAAGGGCCCGGCTTTGAGCCGGGCCCTCCGATTTACTCGGTGGCTATCTCTATCTGCTTGGGCTTTGCCTCCTCCACCTTGGGGAGGGTCAGGGTGAGGACGCCGTTCTTATAGACCGCCTTTACCTTGTTGGCGTCCACACGGGCCGGCAGGGTAAAGGACCTGCTGAACCTGCCGTACACCCGCTCCGACCAGTGGTAGGTCCTGTCCTTCTCCTCCTTCTCCTGCTTCTTCTCTCCGCTGATGGTCAGGACGTTGTTCTCTATGCTGACCTTTATGTCGTCCTTATCCATCCCGGGGAGTTCGGCCGTGACCACCACAGCATCGTCGGTCTCGGCCACGTCCACCTTGGGAGTCCACACCGTCGGAGCGGGTCCGATCCCCCTCCAGAACTCGTCGAAGATCCTGTCTATCTCCCTGCGGATGTCGGACAGGGCAGGGAACCACTCCTCGCTCGGCCTCCAGCGAACCAGCGCCATAGGTATCACCTCCTTCGGGTTTAAGGAGTTCTCCTCAACTTCCACCTATGTGGAAGAGCAAGGTCCGTGCCAGACCGGAAGTACGGTATTTCCCCTCTTTTCTCTTGGTCAATATGACACGATTGTACCCCCTATAGGCCGGGATACTGTCATATAGGCGCATTCAGTTGTGGTTGTCATCCAGACAGATCTATGTTATCTTTAGAGTGATGTACACCTTCCTTTGGAGCATAGCACTACCTATAGGTATCCCCTATCTGCTCCTGAGCGGAAGGGGCCTTCGTGAGCGCTTAGGGCTTTGGAGGGAAGGTCTTCCCACCGTCCCCCTGTGGACCCATGCAGCCTCAGTGGGGGAGGTGAGGGCTGCCTCCGCGGTCGTGGCCTGGCTGCGCCGTCAGAGGCCGTGCCTTCCGGTGCTCTTCACGACCACATCCTCCACCGGAAGGGACCTAGCGCGGAGGCGATGGGGCTGCGCGCACTTAGCTCCCCTGGACCATCCCATGTTGGTGCGCAAGGTTCTGCGGAACGTCCGGCCCAGGGCAGTCCTGTTGACCGAGGGGGAACTTTGGCCCGGGATCATCCTGGAGGCCCGCAGGACCGGCACCCCCGTGGC
>DTXA01000171.1 GCA_012962735.1 Candidatus Latescibacterota bacterium | reverse complement strand
GTTATTCTTCAAGTCCTTCTTCTACTGCAAGAAGTGCATGGCCGTCGCAAACGAGAAGACGTGCCCCCACAGCCCAGAGGAGCATTTAACCTTCAGCGGGACGAGGATAAGGGAGATGCTCAGACAGGGCGTCGAGCCTCCCAAGGAGTTGATCAGGCCCGAGGTCGTCGAGGTCCTAAAGCGCCACGGCAACCCATTCGTCGAGGGATAACATGTGATCGATGGGTTGAAAAGGTTAGGCGAAACCCTAATAATCCACCGTTGGGACGCCGACGGGATAGCCTCCGCCGCCCTCCTAGCTAGGGCCCTGGACGACTGCACGATCCAAAACTTAACCCCACCCATCGGCGAGTACGCCGTCGCCGAAAACGAAATATCGATGAAGGGGAAATTCAGATCGATAATAATAGCCGACCTATGCCTGCCTAAAGAGAACATCCTAAAGATAAAGGAGGCAACCAAAGCCGAAGTGACCATATTCGACCACCACATCCAGCTGGAGGCCATCCCCGGCGTAACCCACGTGAACCCCACGGGAGGACCTGGGGATTGGCCATCAACCACATGGGTCATCCATAAATTTTTAGGCTTGAGGCTTTGCCTCCCAACGATCCTAGGCCTAGTAGGCGATAGGGGGGAGAGAATAAGGGAGAGCGAAGCCTTCCGCGAGGCTCGATCGTACATGGAGGCGGAGAACTTGAGCCTCAACGAGCTATTAGACTTAGCCGAGCTCCTAGACTCGAATCACAGGCTCCTTGACAGGAGGGGCGTCGAGGAGGCCGTCCAAGAGCTCCTGAGGCATTGGAACGACGTTAAAGCGCTCATGCGAAACGAGGAGTGGAGGAGGAACCTTGAAAAGCTTAACGTAGAGATAGAGAGGCAGCTTAAGCGTCCATCGATAGAGGCTGGGAACGGCGTTCTAATCCACCAGATGAGCTCAAGATATAATATAATCTCCAAGGTGGCTAGGAGGCTCGCTTGGGAGGGGGGATGGAGGCTCGTCATAGTCGTGAACGACGCCCCCGACGGCCGAGGCAGCCAAATTTACTTTAGGGGGGAAAGCCTCAACCCCGCCAAGCTAATAGGCTTCGCCAAGGCCCGGGGATACTCGGCTGGGGGGAAAGGGGACGTCGTGGGCGTAGTCCTCCCCAAAAGCGAGGTCGACCCCTTCCTAAAGGAGGCTGGGAGGCTGGTGGCTTAGATGGGTAAAATATTCGTGATCGGGTTGGATGCAGCCCCTCCGAAGCTCGTCTTCGAAGACTTCAGGGATGAGCTGCCGAACCTAGCTGAGATGATGGACCACGGCGTCTACGGCCCCTTGGAAAGCTGCGACCCGCCGATAACGATACCCGCCTGGGCCGTGATGACGACGAGCAGGAACCCTGGGACCCTAGGCCTCTACGGGTTCAGGCATAGGAAGAAGGGCTCCTACACGGAGTTCTACATAGCCAGCTCCCTCTCCGTGAGGGAGGAAACCATATGGGACATACTATCGAGGGAGGGGTTGAAAAGCTGCGTGGTGGGAGTACCCCCATCCTACCCGCCTAAGCCCTTGAACGGCCTCCTAGTTTCATGCTTCATAACCCCCGACGCGACCAAGGAGTATACATATCCCCCAAGCTTAAAGCGGGAGGTCGAACGCCTAGTCGGCGAGTACATGTTCGACGTGAAATTCAGGACTGAGGAGAGG
>DTXA01000170.1 GCA_012962735.1 Candidatus Latescibacterota bacterium | reverse complement strand
TCGAGTTCTGCCCCAATGGCAGCTTCACGAACTGCACCACGAACAATAACTGGGGCGCACCCGTATGCGACGGCCGGCCTGACGCCGAGGCCAAGCCCTCGCCAACAGGCATACCTGGGTCCTTCCTGGCCGTCTACGTCGGAGGCTATGGGGCCAAGGCTCTGAAGACGCGTAGCTATCCTAGGTTTGATGCGTTAAGGGATGACGAAATAGACTTCAGGGGGCTCTTCCCGAGGGCTCTCGTAAGGTACCGCTCGTGAGGGGGTGGAAGTATCGTTGGAGGCCTTCTCGCCCCTGGTGCTCGACAGCGACGGTGGAGACCGCTATAGGGATTCAAGCCTCCAGGTGGCCGTATTCACCTTCAGGGCCTTCAACGGAGCCGGGGAGGCTAGGGAGGTATCCTTCGCCCTCGCATGCCCCTTCCCAAACCTCGTGGCCAACCATGAGAGCAGGGTGAACCACGGGCACGCCTACGAGAACTGGTTCAAGGACAGCTGGGAGGTGGCCCGCTACGCCCTGGAGAACAGGGCAAGGCTGGGCGAGGGCACCAGAGAGTGGCAGATGGAGCTTCTGGGCTCAACCTTACCTAGGTGGCTATCCGTCAAGCTGATAAACGATCTATTCCCGGTGTACTCGAACTCGTGGTATACGAGGAACTACAGCTACTCGGTCAACGAGGCCCCCACCGACATGCGAGGCTGCATGGGCACGATAGACCAGAGGTCTAACGCCAACGCTATCGTGGAGATGAGCTTCCTGAGGCTGGGCAGGACCGAGCTTAGGCTCTTCGCCGAGCAGCAGATAACGCCCTCGCACCCGGCTAGGTTCGGATCGCACTGGAGCGCTAAAACCGGGGACTTCGACCTAGTTCTGGACAGGCTCGTGGCCATAAGGCATGAGATCGGCTGGGACAACCTGGTGGAGGGAGGGTTGGGGACCAAGGACTGGGCCAACCTGCACTGGCCCGACATATGATCGGTCTTCGTCCTTCAGGGATACCAGCACTACCTATGGAGCGGGGATAGGGTCTGGCTGAGCTACTTCTACCCGAGGCTAGGCCCGCCCTAAGGTTTGAGGACAGGCTC